>CAZOFN010000001.1:0-26281 GCA_964579195.1 uncultured Candidatus Saccharibacteria bacterium
TTTCCGGAAGGGTCAGCTATAAACGTTCACTCGTTAATCCTGCCTTTCTTCTTCTTTTGGTTGCACTCTTTTTATCAACATTGTTTTCTTCACAGGCCTTCCGCGGCATTCTTTCGAGTGACAATGCCGGTGAGGAATTCATCAGCTTTTTGGTGTTCTCCTTGGTTTACTTCATTGCAGGGAGCATTCTCCGGGGGAGAGACGAATCGAACAGGCTCATTGGGTGGGTTATCGCAGGAGGATTTTTACTGTCCCTCTTTTCCCTTGTTCAGTTTTTTGCGCCTCCCTGGGTACCATTTTCCTCACTGGCGCGCGCCGACGTAAACACCGTCGGGACAACCAATGCGCTTGCGGTCCTTCTTGGTTTTTACTTTGTCATGGCACTTGGCATCTTCACGCACACGAGCGCCGACTTGGGAAAGTGGGTGAGGATTCTCCTCGGTATCTTCCTTGTTTCCTTGTTCCTGAACCTCATCATCATCAACTTTCGGTCGGTATGGATTGCTATAGCTGTTGCGCTCATGGTGCTTCTTGGTTTTAAGATTGGTTTTTCCCATTGGGGTCACGCGAGAGGCCGTGTCGGGCTTCGCGAGGGCAGCTTCTCACTGCTTTTCCTCGTGCTCGCCGTGTGCACCTTCCTTATTCTTTCCAGAGTATCGCTTATCACCATTCCATCCATTCCAGCTGAAATTAGCCCCTCCTATCAAGCCACCGTTGATATCGCAAGAAAGACACTCACGGATTCTCTATGGCTTGGTTCTGGGCCGGGTACATTCGGCATGGACTACAGTCTCTATCGCGATCCCTCCATTAATCAGACAAACTTCTGGGGGGTGCGATTTAATAGCGGAGCTGCGTTTCTTCCTACAGCACTCGCAACCACAGGGGTCCTTGGAGTGCTCTTTCTTCTTCTGCTTTCGCTCACTGCGGTTTTTTCCTTTTTAAGACAGGTTGCCCGGGAGGGGACGCACGACGCAATCTTGCTTGGAGGAACAGCGGCTGTCGTTTTCGGGTTTTTGCTCTGGTGGCTTTATACGGGCACTTTTGCGTTCCAGGCAGTTCTCTTTCTTGTTTTGGGGGCGATGGCGGCACGCGTGAACGAAAAGGCGCCAGGTGACGGGACTCCTTCAGTATCAAGAGTCTCGAATCGCACGTTTACGTTCTCAACACCCTGGGCAACATTCGCTGCCTCTCTTGGGGTGATTTTCCTCATGGTTGCGGGCATTTCTCTCCTTTACTATAACATTCAGCACTATATTTCGGCTGTCGCCTTTACGCGCGGGGTGGAAAGCTTCTCTCGTGGAGATGTTGATAATGCGGTTGCTAACATTGTTCGTGCCGCTAGTCTCAACACGAACAACGACCAGTACTATCGCGCCCTTGCGGAGGTTATGCTTGCCCGCGTGCAAAATGTCTTAAATCGTGCGGCCACTTCTCAGGACCCCAACCTGCGAAACGAATTTCAGGCGAATGTCTCGGATGCAATTTCGGCTGCCCAGCGTGCAACAGTTGTGAATCCCAATGATTCTTTGAATTGGGTGACGTTGGGTCTCGTCTATCAGGCACTGGTGCCATTTTTGCAGGGAGCTGAGGGGCTAGCCATTCAGGCCTATGACAAGGCTCTCCAATATGAGCCGCAGAACCCCTCGTACCAATACAGCAAGGCAGGTACTCATGTTGCACTGGCCGACAGGGTCCAGACTTTGATGAACCAGGGAGGGCAGTCCGAGGAGGCACAGGCAGCACTCGAGACCCAGTACACTGATGCGCTCGTCAAAGCCAGGGAAAGTCTCGAAAAGTCCCTCGGGCTTAAATCTGATTATGCGCAAGCTAATTATTTGCTTGCGCAAGTCCTGCTTCGCGAGGGAGATGTCGCGCGTGCTATTGGCCAAGTGGAGGCGGTCAAGCAGCTGGCACCACTCGATATCGGTGTCGCGTTTCAGCTCGGTGTTCTCTACTACCAGTCAAATGAGCTCGCAAAAGCCCAGGCTGAATTCTCTCGCGCAGTTGCCATGAATGAAAATTACTCGAACGCACGTTACTTCTTGGGGCTCATTTACGACCGGCGGGGCGAAAAGGAAAAGGCCATTACTGAATTCGAAAGGATTCAGACATTAAACCCTGATAATCAGGAGGTAAAAACAATTCTTACAAATCTTCGGGTGGGCAAGGCGGCCCTTCAAGGCATCTCGCCTCCTGCTCCAGCGCCGGATCGCCGGTCGGAACCGCCTGTGAAAGATGAAGGGCAGCCAGAAGGTCAGCTTCCCTAGATGGTCCCGTTGGCGACCCACACTGGACGCTGTGGCGCCGAGAAGCAGGCCGAAATATATTTAGAGCAACCGCAAATCGCGTGAGCTAGTTTCCGGAAATGCTTTTTAAAGCATTTCGGGTTTCTAACGGGATGGTATTTGGACTACTGCGAAAAGAGATTCCCTCGATGCATGCGGCGGCCTTCCTCGTGGGGGCCGCCGGCCTTTTATCGCGTCTGCTTGGTCTCTTTCGCGATCGGTTGCTCGCGGCAGAGTTTGGAGCGTCTCGCACGCTTGACCTCTATTACGCCTCATTTCAACTGCCCGACTTCTTCTTTACGCTGTTTCTTCTGGGCGCTGCGACGCCTGCCATTCTCCCGGTGTTTATCGAACTCTGGGAAAAAGATTCTGAAAAGGCGCGTGAGTTCATCCGGGGTCTTGTTTTCTTCTTTTCAGTTTTTGCTCTCTTTATTGGCATCGTTGTGGTTATACTGGCGCCATACCTTGTGGTTCTTGTGGCACCCGGTTTTGACGAAACTTTGCGGGGCACCATGGTAACGCTTGTGCGTATCATGATGCTCTCGCCAATATTTCTTGGTGTCTCAAATATCTTTTCCTCGATTGTTCAGGCACGGCGTCGCTTCTTTCTTTTTTCGCTTACTTCAATTGTTTACAATCTTGGCATCATACTCGGCATTCTTCTGTTTTTGCCAATGTTTGGCGTCGAGGGGCTGGCAGTGGGTGTGGTATTCGGGGCCTTCCTTCACATGGCAGTTCAGCTTCCCGGTATCAAGGACGCTTTCATCCCCATGCATGTTTCGCTGCCGCCGCTCGGGAGCTTTGTTCGTGTATTGACGCTTTCATTCCCGCGTGTAATAGCGTCGTCACTGAATCAAGTGGTGGCTGTATTTCTCGTGGCAGTAGGTTCATTTCTTTCTGCGGGGAGCATCACCGTATTTCAGTTTGCCAACAATCTTCGGTACCTGCCTGTGGGAATTTTTGGTATTTCCTATGCGATTGCAGCGTTCCCCAAGCTGACGGAGGCAGCACTGAAAAAAGATTCAAGTTCGTTTTACAGCGACTTGTATGCCATGGTCGAGAGTATTCTCTTTTGGGTGACGCCCCTCGCCTTCCTTATGGTTATTTTGCGAGCTCATATTGTCCGCTTGATTCTGGGGACGGGGTACTTTAGCTGGACAGACACAAGATTGACGGCTGCCGCGCTTGCGGTTCTTTCCGTTGCGGTCATTGCAGAGGGGCTGTCACCGTTACTCCTCCGCGCCTTTTATGCGATTGGCAATACGCGCCTACCGCTTGCAATTACGGGGCTTGCAGCCCTCCTCACTGCGGGGGTTGCGCCATTTTTTGTCGCATTTTTTAGTTCTGGCCGTGCGAGCGCGGAGCTTGTCGCAAGACTCCTTAAGGTCGGGGATATCCCTGATGTTGGTGTCTTGGGTCTCGTGGCGGCGTTTTCACTGGGTGCGGTGATTCACGTGATTGGCCTCTGGATCGCATTACTCTCTCAAATGAATTCGTACTTTGGTGCTACTTTTAAAAACGGCATTGTGCTGGCTATCGCGCGCATTGCTACATCCTCGTTTTTTGCTGCATGCCTCGGATACGGAGCACTGTATTTAGTGTCATTCTTTATCTCACTTGATACGTTTTGGGGCGTCTTTGCTCAAGCATTTATTGCGTTTTCAGCATCAGCGATCTTTTACGGAGCCAGCATGTATGCTATGGGGAGCGAGGAGATGCGCTCAATGATTGATGCGTTCAGGAGCCGCCTCTGGAAGAGGCCGCCGGCGGTGTTGCCCCAGGAGTTGGACGATGTAACTAAGCAACCTCTTAGGTAGATGGTATGCAAATCAGAAACTTCTGCATTATTGCTCATATTGATCATGGCAAGTCGACACTCGCAGACCGACTTTTGGAAATAACAAAAACGATCGAGGCAAGGAAGATGCGGGCCCAAGTTCTCGACCAAATGGATTTGGAGCGCGAGCGCGGTATTACCATCAAAATGCAGCCAGTGCGGATGAAATACACCCACCGGGGCGAGGAGTACGCGCTGAACCTGATTGATACACCGGGGCATGCCGACTTTTCTTATGAGGTTTCGCGAGCACTGGCCGCAGTCGAGGGAGCGGTTCTTTTGGTGGATATAACCCAAGGAATCCAAGCACAAACAATCGCCAATCTTCACCTTGCTAAACGCCAGGGATTGAGGCTCATTCCTGCGGTCAATAAAATTGATGTTATCGGCGTTGACAAGGAGCGTGCGATTCGAGAAGTTGCGGATCTTCTTGATGTTCCTCAGTCGGAGGTTCTCTCAGTTTCCGGAAAAACGGGAGAAGGAGTTGAGAAACTCCTTGAATGGATAGTGGAACGTATCCCCGGGCCGTCACAGGAAAATGAGGCACCACTTCGCGCGCTGATTTTTGACTCCCAATTTGATGCGTACAAGGGGGTGATTGCCCATGTCAGGGTTGTCTCCGGCAGTGTCGCGAAAGGGACAAAAATTCGCTTTCAGCAAAGTAAAAAGGCCGGTGAGGTTCTTGAGCTTGGTTATTTTTACCCCGACTTGCGCCCCGGTGAGCGGATTTTGGCAGGCGAGATTGGCTATATCGCTACCGGCACGAAGGAAACGGGGCTTCGTGTTGGGGATACGATTTTCCGGGAATCGGGTGGGAGCGCGGCACCTCTTCCGGGATATGAGGAACCGCAGCCAGTGGTGTTCGCCTCGGTGTATCCAACCGATGCTGATAGCTTCCCCGCGCTCCATGATGCTATCCTGAAGCTGAAGTTAAATGATGCGAGCCTTACCTACGAGGTTGAGTCCTCTGAAGCGTTGGGACGGGGTTTTCGTATGGGGTTTCTCGGCATGCTTCACCTTGAAATCGTAACAGAACGTTTAAAGCGCGAATTCGGCATCGAAATTGTGGTGTCAACTCCTTCTGTGGCATATCGCCTGCAGCTGAAAAACGGCGGGGAAGTCTTTGCATATAGTGCTGCCGATATACCTGATTCCCACGAAGTCAGCGAGCTTTCCGAGCCCTGGGTGCTTCTTGAGGTGATTGTGCCTGCCGAGTATCTTGGCCGTATCGTGAAGCTCTTTGAAACTCTAAGAGCGCGTTTCAAGGAGACAAAGTATCTTTCTGAGACTCGGGTACTTATTACCTATGCGGTCCCGTTGAAAGAAGTCATCGTGGATTTGTACGACCGACTAAAGAGCGTTACCTCGGGGTATGCCTCTATGGGGTATGAATTCATCGGGTACGAGAGGGGCGACCTGGTGCGCCTGGATATCTTGATTGCAGGTCGCCGCGAGCGGGCATTCTCCACCGTGGTGGCCAGTCATGATGCCTACGACGAAGGAAAACGCCTTGTCGCAAAGTTAAAGGAGCTGCTGCCTTCGCAGGTTTTTGCTGTTCCGATTCAGGCGGCGATTGAGGGTCGCATTATTGCTCGTGAGACATTGCGGGCCATGTCAAAGGACGTGACGGGGTATCTCTACGGTGGCGATAGGACAAGGAAGATGAAGCTCTGGAAAAAGCAAAAGAAAGGGAAAGAGCGTCTGAAGGAGCAGGGAATGGGAAAAGTGGAAATTCCGCCGGATGTGTTTCTGAAAATGCTCAAGCGCTAGCTTGATGCAAGCTACCAGCCGCAATCTACAAAACCTACAAGCTTGTTAGAATGGGAAGGGCCGTGAAGGCCACCATTGAGAGAACGGCGATGAGCGAGATGACAATCCAAAGCGTATTGGCTCGTTTTTGGTGCTTCTTGTCCATAGAGATAAATTGATAAGACGCTTTTATGTATCTTTATCCGCCGCCGCAGAAGACCTCGGGCGTAAGCCTGAGGATGAATGTGAAAAAGAGACAAATGCCCTCTCTGGAGTCGAAGGGTAGATGATACGTGCGATCCCGCCGATCTCGCAAGAGTTCGCCCCGCGGGGTGAAATGCGAGATACCACGGCCGTACGGCCGTGGAGCTTCATTTTGCGTCAGCCTCCTCGACTATAACGGGCTTTTGCTTTATGTTCAAGATACTCTATGTCGAAGTTTCTATCCTCGCCGATTGCGTTAGTTCTTGTTCTTCTGATTCTGGGGGTGTCAGCGGTCAAGCTCTTTAGAACCGTTTCTCTTTATCTTGACGTAAGACATGCCAGAGGAAAGTTGCAGGCAGAGTTAGCCTATCTTGAGGCGGAAAATCCAAAAATTAGTGATGAGCTTCGTATTGCAGACACTCCGGAAGCGATTGAGCGGGACGCAAAAGGACGATTGAACTTGAAAATGCCTGACGAGGAGGTAGTTGTGGTTGTGCCAAATAGCGAAAAATACACAGCCACCACGACCGAGGACAGCCCATGGCGGCACTTTACAGACCTGCTTAAGTCGTTCCTCCCATTCTAAGGAATGTTCGCACTAATCTTTCGGCTTCTCGCTCCGTCTTTATCCAGTGAATGTCGGAATATCGCTTGAACCACCGTTGTTGGCGTTTGGCGTAATCCCAGTTTGCCGCCTCAAGTTTGTCCCTAAGGTCGGGCTTTGAAATACTCCCAAACGGCAGGGATGCTGCAATGTTATAGTCAAGTCCAAGCTCTCTAAGCCGTTTTCTTGGAATGCCGCTTTGCAGCAGTTTTTTTGTTTCTTGTAAAAGTCCTCTCTGGATTCTTGTTTCGACTGCGCGCTTAATTCGCTTTCGGAGTTCTTGGGGGGAGCGGAAGGGTCCAAGAAATAGAGCGTGATACAGCCGCCTCCGGACAGGCGGTGGGACTGGGGCCATTGTTGCCTTTACGATTTCAATCGCGCGAATGAGACGTCTCGGGTTCTGAGCGTCAACGGCCCTTGCTCGAACGGAATCTAACTGCGCAAGCATTTTGAACAATTCTGTTGCTGATTTCTTTGCTAGCGTTCTGCGCAACGTTGGGTTTGGTTGGACTTCAGGGAAGGTGAAGCCCCGTGCAACAGCATCAATATAGAGTCCCGTGCCCCCGACAAGAAACGGGATAGCGTCGCGCTTAATGATATTACGGATAGCAGTGTTGGCCTTTTTTCTGAATTCAGCAACAGAAAGTTGCTTCTTGGGGCTTGCAAAACTGAGAAGGTGGTGGGGAATACCTCGCATTTCACGCTTTGTTATCTTTCCCGTGCCGATATCGAGGCCGCGATAGATCTGGCGCGAGTCTGCCGAAATCACTTCACCGCCAAATCTTTTCGCTAGATAGACGGCTAACGTCGATTTTCCCGAGGCCGTTGGGCCGACAATGGTAACGAGGAGAGACATTTTCCGCATGGAAACTAACCTAACAAGTTTTTTCTTCTGGTAGAAATAAATTTACGCCGTCACGTATATTATGTACAACGAAATGTGTCAAATGCCGGCATTTGACACATTTGTGTCTTTTAGATGCAAGGTTTTGAATTGTCTTATCGCTTCGGTTTGCTATTCGACGATGATGGTGCCGCGCATAAATGGGTGCGGCTCACAGAAGTAGGGAAACGAGCCCGCACTTTTGAAGATGAAAGAGAATGATCCATCGGTGGGAAGTAAATTACTTCGAAATACGCCCGTATCACTGGTTACGGTGTGACCGACGCCATCGGTGTTCGTCCAGCGAATCGTGTCGCCGGTCCTGATGCGTATCTCCTTGTCAAAAGCAAAGTTGGCAATTTTCGCGTCGACGATTTTCGAAGCGGTAGTCGGTGTACTCGGAGGCGTTACCGCTTGAGGAGGTTCAGGATTGGTCTTTTCGGACACATTGGCGGGAGCATGCGGCTTTGTGGATGAGCGCCGCTCCGGCACACACTCGCCTGTATGTTGTATCGCTACGTTCGCTAGCCTGGCAAAACAGCTGTTGGCATAGGTTTTCCCGTCAATGCCGCATACAGGATCGTAGACTTGAATACAAGCAGCGGGCTCTTCGGCTGTCGGCGGCTTCGACCTGATCCTCTCTTCGTAGAGATCCTCAAGTTCCTTTAAAAGAATTTCAACCGTGGTAGTAGACTCTTTTTGTTTCTCTTTTTCCCAGAGTAACTTGAAAGCTTTCTTAGCTTTGTCTTTATTGATCCGCATGGCTTCTTTGGCGACTTGGCTGAGCGCCATTTCGGTTGCCTCTCGGGCTTCGCGACTTTCCCTTCCTGTTCGCTCGCGCACCTCCTCAAACACAAGGAAGTGCTTTTCGGCGATGTCGCCGAGTTTTTCGATCAACTGCTCGGCATTCTTATTTTTCTCCGAGAGTGAAGCAAAGTGTTTCTGCATAGTTTCAAAGTGGATTCTATACCGTGCTTCGGCACGCTCGAGCGTCTCAGCCGCTTCCGTGTCTTCTTCAACCAATTTTTTGATCTCGGCCAGTCGCTCCTTCGCAATTTTTAGCTCCACCGCAATCTTTTGCTCCGCGCCGGATGCCAGTGCGCGGTTAATGGTGCGCCGTATTTCTTTTAGGGGATAAAGCGGATGCGAGGGAATAATTACCGGCTCACCGCCGAGATCTTTATAGGTAATGTGGTCGCCCTCATGAGCGAGGGTCGGTGTAAAGACTAAAAATGCGAGAAGGGCAAGTGTAAAAGATTTCATACGATGTTTTCTTCTTTAAATTTTTTGACGCAGTCGTCGATAGCAACACTGCCTTGGTCACCGTCGCCGCGTTTTCGCAAAGCTACCGTGCCCGCTTCGGCTTCTTTATTACCAATCACGAGAAGGTAGGGGATTTTTTGCATCTCTGCCTCACGAATCTTTTTTCCGATGGATTCATTGCGTTCATCAATATCCAAACGGATTCCCTCCGTCTTCAATTTTGCTGCCACTGAGCTTACATATCCTTTGTTTTTGTCATTGATGGGAAGAAGCGTCGCCTGCACGGGAGCGAGCCAGAAGGGAAAGGCTCCCGCGTAATGTTCAATTAAAATGCCAATAAAGCGCTCCAGTGATCCGTAAATGACGCGGTGAATAGCAACAGGCGTTTTCTCTTTTCCATCTTCATCAATATAGCCGAGTTTAAACCGGCGGGGCTGCTGAAAATCGAGCTGGATCGTACCCATTTGCCACTCGCGGCCAAGTGTATCCTTCATAATAATATCAATTTTGGGTCCGTAGAACGCACCATCACCCTCTTCAACTAAATACTGCTTTCCACTTTCTTCGAGTAAAGTCTTCAGTGTCGCTTCCGCAGTATCCCATGTTTCGATGTCTCCCAGGAAGCTTTCGGGCCTGGTGCCGAGTCGAAAGAAATAAGGAAGATTGAAAATCGAATAAAACCGCTCAACAATTTCAAAGATATTCTGATACTCTTCTCCAATTTGGTCTTCAGTGACAAAGCAGTGCGCGTCATCTTGGCGAAACTCGCGGACGCGGAAAAGACCGTTGAGAGTTCCTGAAAGTTCATAACGATGAAGAGGATCGGTGTCAGAAAAGCGAAGTGGTAAATCACGATAGCTTCGGAGTTTCGACCCGAACACAATCATAGCGTTAGGGCAATTCATGGCTTTCAGGCCGTACTCTTCTTCATCCGGAGTTTTTGAAACGAACATATTCTCCCAGTAGTGTTCGTAATGACCGGAAATTTCATAAAGCCTTCGTTTGTTTACCAGTGGTGAGACGATTTCATGGTAGTTTCGTTTTTGGTGCTCCTTGCGCCAAAACTCAATCAGCGTGTTGTAGAGAAGAACCCCTTTGGGTAACCAATACGGCATACCGGGCGCCGTCTCGTGGAACATGAAGAGATCAAGTTGGGGTCCAAGTTTTTTGTGATCGCGTTTCTCTGCCTCTTCGAGCATTGCAAGATACTCATCCAGTTTTTGTTTAGTATCGAAAGCCACACCATAGATTCGTGTAAGTTGAGGGTTTTTCTCGCTGCCGCGCCAGTAGGCGCCCGCAAGGCGCGTGAGTTTGAAGGCGTCTGGGTCAATATCGCTGGCGTTCCCGACGTGCCCGCCGCGGCAGAGATCCACATAATTTCCCGATTGGTAGAGTGTCAGCGTCTCTCCATTTTTTGAGAACTCGTCAATGAGTTCGAGCTTGTAAAGATTGTCGCTGAATTCCACTCGCGCTTCGTCGGCCGATATCTCAGTCCGGCGGAACTCCTTCCAGGTGAGAAGGATTTCCCCCATCTTCTTCTCGATTTTAGGAAGATCGCTCTCAGAGATTGGTTCGGCGAATTCGAAGTCATAATAAAACCCGTTCTCAATAACGGGGCCAATGGCGCGTTTGGTATTTGGCCAAAGCTCCATCACGGCCGCCGCGAGGAGATGAGCGAGCGAGTGCCGCAAGTTTTCTAAAGGGTGTACTTTGTCCATCTTTGTTACCTTACTAAGGATTTAGCTGGTAATGGAGGGGAATGAGCGGGTGAAGTCGAGCGTCTAGCCAGGCTATATCTAATAGTCCTTCTAAAAAACGAAGACCTCTTCTGGGGAAGAGGCGGTTTCTTGTTCTCGGCTCATTCGCAAAACTACCCTTTCCTCAAAGAAAATCCCTTGGCGGTCGTGGTAGTTGTCGCGGCCATGATCATGAGTATAGAGCCTTTATACTTCTCTTCGAATTCTTTGTCAATTCACAGTCGCATGAAAGTTAATGTGGGAATAATATTAGAGTATTAGGGAGAGAAGCTCTCTCAAGGAAGGAGCCAGCCGTGCGTATCCGAACCAAAGATATGCGTGAGTTTTTTCGAGGACTCAGGCACGCGTTTGCGCACGAGCCGCTGCAGACGACGGGCCACACACTTCTCTTCGCTGGACTCGTTACGGGAGTGGGTATTCTGTGGATCGGCTGGCGCGCATGCCAGGTGTTGAAGCAGAGACCCGCTAAAAAAGCCGAGGCGCGCTCGGTTCAGGAAGTTCCTGCTGGCGATGAGCTGCGGTGACGCCGCGCCTTGATTACATCAAGGCGCGGCTATCGGTTATATGAGTTCACTCACTTGGTCGCAGAGAATCTTCGGTTCTCCATCTTTTTCTGAGACTTTTCCGTGCACGAGGAGCAGCTTCTCCGGTTGCCAAATGGCAGGATTTTTAGCGAGCATTGAAGGAAAGACTAATACTTCAGTTTTAGCGGTCGTATCTTCAAATGTAACAAAAAGCATGGATTCGCCGCTTTTTGTCAAAATTTTCTTGATTTCTGAAACGACGCCGCCGATGGAGACCATCTGACCGCGCACGGATTCTGCGCCAAGTCCCCGGATGGGTCTAGCGGACATGTTTTTCAAAACTGGAGTCAGTTCAGCCAGTGGATGTTCGGTAACATAGAGGCCGAGAAGCTCCTTTTCCCAAGCGAGACGTTGCTTTTTTGATGCCGCCTCGGCTTTTTGCAGAGGAAGTGAGGGGGTTGCGAGATTTGGCTGCGAGTCAAAGAGGCCGCCCTGGCTTGAGCTTGCCCTTCGTTCGCGCTCCCTGGCGTAATTTAAGAGGAGCTCCATGTTTACAAGAACCTGGTTTCGTTCGCCAATGCTGTCGAGTGCCCCGCATTTTGCATGTGACTCGAGTGATTTCCGATTAAGGTCCTTAACGGGCAGACGTTCAATAAAGTCGGCGAGAGATAGAAATTTTCCCTCAGATTTTCGCGCGGCAATGACGGACTCCACGATATTGGAGCCGACGTTCTTGATTGCCGAAAGCCCGAACCTGATTTTGGCATTTTTCTCATCAATATCGGCAACGGTAAAAGTCTCAAAACTTTCGTTGATGTCGGGTGCAAGCACTTCAATGCCCATTGACTTGGCTTCATTAATGAGAAAGGCGACGCGCTCTATTTCAAACCCCTCTGCGGTCATTAAGGCTGCCATGTACTCAGGTGCAAAGTGCGCCTTTAGATAACCCGTCTGATAGGCTACTAGTGCATAGCATGCGGCGTGTGCCCGGTTAAACCCGTACCGGGCAAAGGCTGGGAAGAGTTCCCAGATGGTTTCCGCTGTCTTCTCATGAATCCCTTTTTTCTTCATGCCCTCGATTAACTTTTCACGTTGCTCATTAAGGAGGGATTTAATCTTCTTCCCGATAGCTTTTCGCAACGTGTCGGCTTCGGGGAGGGTATAGCCGGCGAGGTCCCGCGCAATTTGCATCATTTGCTCCTGATAGACACCAATGCCATAGGTTGGCCCTAAAATCGGCTCGAGTTTCGGGTGAAGATACTGTACAGGCTCTCGCTTGTGTTTTCGATTGATGTAGGAGGGGATGTATTCCATCGGGCCAGGTCGGTAAAGGGCCACCATCGCAATCAGGTCCTCAAGTTCTGTAGGTCGAAGTTCCTTCAAGTAACGTTTCATGCCGTCCGACTCAAATTGGAAGACGCCAGTGGTTCGCGCTTCCTGGAACAGCTTGTAGGTTGGCTTGTCATCGAGTGGCAGCGCATCAATATCCATTTCAATACCGCGGAGCTTTTTTACGAGATTCACGGTCCGCTCAATAATCGAGAGGTTACGAAGGCCGAGGAAGTCCATCTTGAGAAGACCAAGTGCCTCGACCCCTTTCATATCGTACTGAGTCACGAGAACTTGTGAGTCTTCCTCGCCAGCTCGAGTGGCATATTGCAGCGGGACAAAATTCTCGAGCGCTTCAGGACCGATTACGACACCAGATGCATGTATTGAGGCATGCCTCGCCACGCCCTCCAATTTCCGCGCCGAATCAATCAGCCGCTTTGCCTCAGGGTTTGTTTCGTAAAGGTCACGGAGTTCAAAGACATTTTTGAGGCACTCGTCAAGCCACCCCTCCTTCATGCCCTGCGTGGGGTTGAAGGGAATCAGCTTTGCCACCTGGTCGCAGAAAGCGTATGCCATGCCGAGAGCCCGACCGGTGTCGCGGATGGCGGCCCTGGCGGCCATCGTTCCGAACGTGATGATTTGTGCTACGTGGTCGTCTCCATATTTTTTCTTCACGTACTCAATGACCTCATCGCGACTGGTATCGGCAAAGTCGAGGTCCATATCAGGCATCGAGATACGCTCCGGATTCAAGAACCGCCCACACAGTAGATTGTATTTCAAGGGGTCCAGGTTCGTAATATTTAAAAGATACGAGATGAGCGAGCCGGCGGCAGAACCTCTGCCTGGTCCGACAACAATTCCGCTGTCTTTTGCCCAATTCACGAAGTCCTGTACAACGAGAAAGTATGAAATGAAGCCGGTTGTTTTAATAATTTCGAACTCGTAGTGGTACCGCTCACGGAGCGCCGTGATGAATGGGTCTTTGCTCATCCGCAATGTCCTTTCGTCAATACCGTAGCGCCGCTTAATTCCCCCAAGGCAACATTTCGCAAAGTATTGTTCCTGTGTGTAACCGGCTGGCGTCAAAAACGGGGGAATCTTGTTCTTTCCTAGTTCGATCTCGACATTCGTCATGTCCGCAATGAGCGATGAATTCTCTATCGCCTCGGGAGTTGCGGGAAAGAGGGCCGCCATTTCTTCGGCGCTCCGAAGAGAGAAGTTATCTTGCCGCATGGTCAGACGGTTTTCATCTTCAAACCGCGCGCCAGTCTGGACTGAGACGAGAATATCCTGCGCCTCCGCATCGTCAGCGCGACAGTAGTGAATGTCGTTGGTTGCCACGACCGGGGCTCCGGTTTTTTGTGAGAGTTCAATCAGTGCTTCGTTGACACCAACTTGCTCTGGAATATTGGGGTGTGCTCCGAGCTCCAGGAAAAAGTTCTCCTTTCCCAAAATTTCCTGGTATTCGTGAATGAGCGACTCTGCTTTTTCTCGCTGGTTTGTCATGATAGCGCGGGGAATCTCGCCGGTGAGGCAGCCGGAAAGTGCAATGAGACCCTTCGCATATCGCGAAAGAATTTCACGATCCACGCGGGGCTTGTAATAAAAACCTTTGAGATGCGCTTCGGTAACGAGCTGAACAAGGTTTTGATATCCCTGGTTTGTTTTGGCAAGTACGGTCAGATGATAACGTTTGTCATCGAGTCCCGGCTCCTTGTCGGTGTAGCGCCGTGTGGCGACATACATTTCGCAGCCGATGATGGGTTTTATGTCTGATTTTTTTGCCTTCTCGTAAAATTCAATTGCTCCGTATAGGCTCCCATGGTCAGTCAGAGCAATTGAGTCCATTCCAAGCTCATTTGTTCGTTCGATTAATTCGGGAATCTTAGTCAGTCCATCAAGGAGAGAGTAGTGAGAATGTGTATGTAGGTGGGTAAACCGCATGGCGATTTCCAAAGGCTTCAAAGGGATCAAAGGTTCTTCATGAGTAGCCACCTTTGGTGCTTTTGATACTTTTGGTACCTTTATAGTATAGAAGTAGCTCGGGAAGACTAAAGTGGATAAGCGCTGGACAAAAAGAAGCTATGTTGGCGGAATTGACGAAGCGGGGCGCGGACCGCTAGCAGGACCCGTCAGTGTCGCAATGGTAGTTGCCCCGAAGGGTTTTCGCTTCTGGCACCCAAAACTGGGGAGAATCAAGGATTCAAAGAAGCTAACCGCGAAAGGACGCCTTCTTTGGTATGTGTTTTTGACGAGCCACCCCAAGCTCTCGTGGGTACATTCATATGTCACTTGCCGCGTGATTGATAGAGTTAACGTTGCGCGCGCCATAGATAGGGGAGTGAAGCGCCTCGGCATTCGGTGTAAGCCCGTGCCGGATTTCGTTTTTCTTGACGGCTCGCTTCACTTCACCGATGCGATTCCCCACAAGGTTGTGGTCAAGGGTGACGAGAAGATTCCCATCGTCTCGGCTGCCTCAATTATCGCCAAAGTCCGCCGCGACCGACACATGGTAAAGATGGCGAAGAAATTTCCACAATATAGCTTTGACGTTCATAAAGGTTACGGCACCCGAAGGCACATTGAACTGATTAAATCCTTCGGCCCTTCGCCGCTCCACCGAACTACATTTATTCGTTCATTTGTGCCGTAGTTCGTGCTATCGCATTGGTCTCTCGTGTGTTCCGTGTTCTTCTTGCCTGAGCCGCGCATCCGGCACTTTTCCATAAATCTGAAGCGGTATGGCATTTATCATTAAAATACGCTATAGCGTATTTTAATGATAAAAAAGATCCGCCTTTTGCATTCATCGCAGTTTGACCCTTCGGTACTTTTTCTCTAATATTATTCAGTGCTTTTGGGCGTGTAGCTCAGTGGGCTTGAATACAATATCTTGTGTTCAAGTGGGAAAATAGCGTAGCTTTACCGAAGCGTCATTTCCCCGGGATTTCGCTGAGGGGAGCGAAACAGTGCGTCACCCCGCACTAAAATTTGAAGATACGGGCAATTAGCTCAGTGGTAGAGCGCGTCACTGATAATGACGAGGTCGGAAGTTCGATCCTTCCATTGCCCACTACTTCAGAGGTTCAAATTTAGTGCGGGGCAGGCCGATAATGACGAAGTCCCAGATCCGATCCCTGGCACGCTCACCAGATAAATTTTCCGAAGGTGAGATCGAAGGTTCGATTCCCTCATTCCCCGTCCCGAAAAAAACAAGCACCCAAGCACTCAATTTTTATACGGATTGCTGGACATCGAATCTGAAACCAACTTGTGGCCTTGGCGTCTTATCTGGTATAAGATACATCCATGGAAAATACGCCTCGAAAAGGAAAATATCGCTGGATTGTGTTTAAAAAGGGCGCAGAATGGGTAGCTGCTGCTTTGGAGTTTAATATTGTCCAGATTGGCGATGACCCGAATGTGGTGTATCTCGAATTGGAAGAAGCGGTGAGGGGTTACATAGAAGCGGCCCAAAAAATAACTGGATTCCGTGAGAAAGCTATTAACCCAGTTCTGAATCAAGAGCCAGACGCAGAATCTGAAAGTCTTTGGAATCAGGCTCAATCAACGACGCGAGAACCAGCAACTCCCCTCCCCGAGAATGTGTTTAACTTCGGTACTAGGAATTTAGTAACGGCGTAGCGATATGCCGCGCGGTATTTCGAATTGGACGTTTCGCGACATCCAAGCGTTTTTACTGCAACGTGGTTTTACACTTCACCACGTGCGGGGAAGCCATCACTATTTTAAGAGATATACCAACGACAGATTCTTTATGACGCATGTCCAGCATCATGGATCGAGATCTATTCCTGAAGGGACAATGAACGCTATCATTCGGCAGTCTGGAATTCCTAAAGAAGAGTGGGTTAGTTGGACAGAAGAATGAAATTTGGGAACTCCCTTCCGGCAAATACGTAGGTTCTAAAGTCGTTCAACAACCGCCGCACTACTTGACAGACAATATAATACGTGCTAGGGTGTTTTTGCTGATAGCAGAAGCTCGGCTTCTGCCAGCACCCACCCCAGGGCACTATGTGCCCCATGCGTGACGTACCGTATTCCTAAGGGGCCTATGGCTCCGCCTCATCCTTTCGGGGAATTGAGAATGGATACGGCCACGGACATCACGTGTGAGGTGGGCTTTTTCTTTTTCTCTAAAAAGACTTGGTAATTCTTTTTTAGTATATCTATAAGTTCTAAAGTCGTTCCCACCACCAGGCGAGGCTCGCCCGCGGGCGGCAACAACCGCCGCCCCGAAAATCTCAAGCATTGAAGCATGGAATTTTTATACCGGTTACTGGACATCGAACCTAGTATTTCAACGGGGCGCCTTTACTTTTCTTAGTTTCTAGTTAGGGTTGGAGTATGAAGTCAAAAGATGTAGACATGCTTGCGATGTTGGTTCTGCCAACTATTGCCACATGGATAACGGTCACTTTTGATACAAATCTCTTCGTTTCGGTTTTCTTGTTTCTTGCCCTGCCTTCTCTTTATCTAATTCTGCGCAATCCTGGTATCGCGCGAAAAAGCGTCATCTTCGCGCTTCTCTTTTCTGTCCCGCTTTCACTTTTTGTAGATACCCTTGCCGCCATTAACGGTGCTTGGGTCGTTCCCGATACAGTCTTTCCGTTCCATATTCTCGGCGTCTCGACAGTCGAGGTGTATCTTTATGGCCTATTTTGGGTACTCTTCTCGGTTCTCTTTTACGAGCACTTTTTTGATAAAGGGAACAGGAGGGATAAATTTTCGCCGATCACTAAATACTTGATTTATCTCTTTATTATCCTTTCCCTTTTGGTGGTAACATTCTTTTTTGCAAATGAGAGTTGGCTTTACATACCATATATGTATTTTCTAGTGGGAACTATATTTGTGTTTCTTCCTGTAGTCGTTTTTCTTTTTTATTATCCGCAATTTTTCAGACGGTACGTAGTGATCGCCTTATACTTTTTCTTTGTTCTACTCACGTTCGAACTCGCTGCTTTGCATAACGAGCAATGGATCTTCCCTGGGCAGTTTATCGGCTTTATTCAGGTGTACGGTTATCGATTTCCCATCGAGGAGCTCATTGTGTGGATGCTTTTGGCAACCCCCGCTCTTCTCGCCTGGTATGAGTTCTTTGCCGACGACAGGAAGTAGCGACCCTGAAGATCCCAACTTGCGAACGTTGACAAAAGCGCCGAATGGCGCTTTTGTTGTGGTACAAATCTTCGGCCACCAAGGAGGCCAGTGATGCCACTCGTGTTTGCGAGTCGTTCTGCCAAGGTCGATGATGAGCTCTTCATGAGAGTGCGCGATGCTCTACCGGGCATCATCGCTCAGAACCTCGACGTGCCCGAGAACATGATGGCGCGGCTCGTGCCGGATGACATCGAGATCCGGCATCTCGGATCGCCCTTCGACATCGGTCACTTCGACGTCGAGGTGACCATCCTTGCCACGAAGTTCGAGGCCAGGATCGAGACGGGCCAGCTCCGCTCCGATCGGATGCAGCTCGACCTCGAGACCATGCTTCCCGACGACATGACCTGCTTCGTCTGGCTCATCCTCGTGGATGCTTTCTTCTCGGCGTCGGCGAAGAAGGATCCGAGGAAGTTGAAGGTCATGCTCCTCGAGAGTGACCCCGAAGTCCGGGAGGAGGTCGGCACACTGCTCGAGCGGAAGGGCTTCGATGTACTGGTGCATTCCGACCCCGAGGGTATCTCGGTGGTGGGCGTGTCGGCTTCAAGCTTCAAGCCCGATGTCGTGGTCATGGGCTGGCGGAGGTTCGGCCCCCGCTTTGTCACCGCGCTGAAGGACCTCGGCTGTCAGGTCTGGATCTTCAGCGCCGACTCGGAGGTGACCGTTCGGAGAGAGGGTGGCGAGAAGGCCGACCACATCCTCAGCAAGTACCACGATTGGGAGAAGCTGGCCGAGATGCTCGCAGGGGTGAAGATCTAGGTCGTACTGGAACGGACGCAGAAGCCCGGCGTTCGTTCCAGAGTAGTTCTCAAATCACTGATATGGCTTGAGAATTGCTCATAGCAAAGCTCGGAAATTTCATTTTTAGCTCTAAGGTTCTAAAGTCGTTCAACAACCGCTGCAAATGTAAAGTAGGCTTGACATGAATGTATTTTGAAAATATTCTTAAGCCGTCATGCCGGAACATATTTCAAACTCGGTATACACGCTACGAACTCAAAAAGAATTGACGCAAGAAGATCTTGCGGAGAAGGTTGGCGTTTCGCGCCAAACCATTATCGCTATTGAGCGTGGGAACTATACCCCCTCGGTACTTCTAGCGTTAAAGATCGCGGCCGCTTTTAAAACCTCAGTAGAACAAATTTTTAGCATCACCTATGAAAAATAGCACGCTTCAGATATTCGTCGCGGTCGGACTTGTGGCGCTTCTCTTCCTATTGTCGGATCCGTTTATGCTTTGGATGCCGCCAATTATCGCTATGGCGGCACTGTTGCTTCTTGCAGTTCTGGTCTCGATTTGGGCAGGCTTTATCATGCATGAGCGAGGCGGTGATGAGCGGGATGTTGTTCACCGGATGCAAGCAGGCCGGGCTGCCTACCTTTCGGGAGTTCTCATACTTACCACGGCGCTTATTGTTCAGGGTTTTTCCCACGCGATCGATCCTTGGATTTCCACTGCCCTGGGTGCCATGGTGGTCATGAAGCTTGCCACGCGCATATACGCGGGGAAACATCGCTAGAGTCTGTTTCTCTATGTAAAGTTGACTTTACACATACGCTTCATATAATAAGGCAATACATTATTCTTAACTCGTATTTTATGTGTTCAGTAAAAATAGTAGCCGGAGTGATCGTCTTGGTCATTCTTGGTGCCGGCGGGTGGTTTTTCCTTTCAGATCGCACCGATGGCACCATGATGAAAAAAGATGATGCAGCCATGGAGAAGTCAAACTCCGAAGGAGACAGCGCAATGATGGAAAAAGACGAGGGCGCCATGATGGAAAAGGGATCGTATGAGCCGTACAGCGCCGAGAAGTTGGCGCGTGCCTCCGAGGGCAAGGTTGTGCTCTTCTTCCGGGCCCCTTGGTGCCCGACGTGCCGCGCACTTGACGCCAATATTCGTGCCAACCTCGGAAACATCCCCTCTGATCTTACAATTCTGGACGTAGATTACGACTCATCCACGGCTCTCAAGCAAAAATACGGTGTTACCTATCAGCATACGTTCGTTCAAGTGGATACTTCGGGAAACCAGATCACAAAATGGGCAAGTTCCCCCACGCTTGCTGAACTGATTACGCATCTTAAGTAGCATGGTGCTTTTTGTCGTTTCGTTCATTGCGGGAGTGCTCACCGTGCTTGCGCCGTGTATCTTGCCGTTGCTTCCGGTGGTGATTGGGTCATCTGCTTCCAGCAGAAGCCGGGCCACTCCGTATGTAGTGGTTGGCTCACTTGCACTCTCGGTTATCCTCTTCACTTTTGCACTGAAGGTCTCGACTGCCTTTATCATGATTCCGCCTGAGGTGTGGATGTATCTTTCGGGCGGTATTCTTGTGATTTTCGGCTTCACGCTTCTTTTCCCGACCCTGTGGGCACGCGTTCCGGGTATTGCCAGAATATCCACCGGCTCGAATGCTCTCCTTGGCGCCGGATACGAGCGAAAAGGTCTTCTCGGTGACGTTTTGGTGGGTGCCGCCCTCGGTCCGGTATTTTCGACCTGCTCCCCCACGTACTTCGTGATCCTTGCCTCGGTACTTCCGGCAAGTTTTATCTTGGGTTCGCTCTATCTCTTTTCTTACACGCTCGGCCTTGCCTTGATGCTTCTTCTCATCGGCCTCATAGGTGAGCGGCTTTCGGCACGACTTTCCGGATTTTCAGACTCGGGTGGTTGGTTCAAACGCGGCATCGGGGTGCTTTTTATTCTTTTAGGTATCGCGATCGCATCTGGGTACGAAAAGAAGTTGGAGACAAAACTTCTCGACAGTGGTTACTTCGATGTGACGAAGATCGAGCAATCTCTTCTGAAAAAAGTTCAGTAACATGAAAACGGTCTACAGTATCGGCATTCTTCTCGTTGTGCTTGTCAGTGCAGGAATTTTTATTCTGTGGCTTTCGCCGTCTGCGGATATGAGCCCTGCATCAATTAAATTTGGTGCCGATCGATATAAGGAAATTACCAATCCTTCCGGCTTCGTGAATACCGAACAAATCAGTATTGGCGAATCAGTGGGTAAAAAAGTTATCCTGGTTGATTTCATGACCTACTCCTGCATCAATTGCCAGAGAACATTCCCCTATCTCAATGCTTGGTACAAGAAATATAAAGATGAGGGGCTTGAAATCGTCGGTATCCACACGCCGGAGTTCGCTTTTGAGAAGGATATCGAGAATGTGCGAAAGGCGATGAAGCAGTACGGTATCGAGCATCCGGTGGTACTGGATAACAACTACGCAACTTGGAATGCATACGGCAATAAATATTGGCCGCGGAAATATTTAATTGATATCCACGGAAACATCGTTTATGACCATGTTGGCGAGGGCGCATATGAAGAAACAGAAGTGAAAATCAAAGAACTACTTGCCAAACGGGCCTCTGTGTTGGGCGAACGTATGAATATTTCGGGTGATTCACTTGCGGCAGAGGAAATTTTAACGTCGGGGCAAGAGGCTGTTAGCCCGGAGGTATATTTTGGAGCTGGCCGGAATGAACTTCTCGGAAATGGAAAAAGGTTTATGGCGGGAAAGCAAACGATTTCTCTACCAAGTACATTTTCATTAAATACCCTCTATCTGGGAGGGGTGTGGAATATAGCCGGCGAGTATGCGGAAAACGTTAGTCCCGCAGTCGTCATGTTTAAGTACCGCGCACGGGATGTGTACATGGTGGCGGGCTCAGGGGGTAAGACTTCGGTAGAAGTGCTGCGAGACGGAGCGGTGGTCAAAACAGTTGAGGTTTCAGAGGAGGGCCTGTACACACTTATCGAAAGTCCTGAGTACGGTGAGCACGTCCTTGAACTGCGAATTAGGGAGTCAGGATTGCAGGCTTTTACCTTCACGTTTGGATAGACGGTAGACGACGTAATCTTTCCAAATAGAATAAGTTTCTAAAGTCGTTCAACAACCGCACTTCGGACAAGCTCAGTGCAGGCCGCAAAAAGAAAGAAGTGGCACGCGGCTTCGTCGCATGCTATAAATACCTTATGCAGAATTCTTACGTTAGAGCCGCAAAATTGCCCGTAACTATCTTAAAGCAGGGTAAGCGATATGTGGCTCACTCGCCCTCTTTAGACTTGTCTACTTCGGGAAAATCGGAGAAGGAAGTCAAAAAGCGCTTCGAGCAAATCGTGGGGATTTTTTTTGATGAACTCGTTGAGGCTGGTACTCTCAATCCGGTATTGACTGAACTAGGTTGGAAGAAAGTCGCCAAACAATTCCAGCCGCCCCAGATTGTTTCTCAAAAGTCTATTAATGTCCGCGTGCCAGTAATAGCGTAACTCCATGGGCCGACTCGGCTCTATTCACTGGAAGGAATTTGAGAAGTTCCTGTTTTCGCTTGGTTGCGAGTTTAAACGCGAGGAAGGCGACCATCGTATTTGTTGGAAGAAAGGTATGAAGCGACCGATTGTCATCCCGCGCGACAAAGACCTGCCTGCTTTTATCATTCGGAATAACTTACGATTACTCGGCGTTTCTACCGAAGAATTCCTAAAGTATCTCAAAAGACGGTAGTATTTTCATAAACTCGGAAACTTAGCTTTCAGATCTAAGGTTCTAAAGTCGTTCAACAACCGCCGCCAGAGAATTGAAAAGTCTAGCGAAGCATGCAAAACACCACGACGTACGTCGGGGTGTTTTGCATTGTTTGCTTCTTCACAGAATGTCAGAGGAGATAATGGAGTTGAAACACCAGTTGTCTGTTACCGCTCATGACCGGATATAGCAGAGAATGTTCATAGGGAGTGGTTTGCTAGCTTTTTAAGCTGGATAAGGCTATACTCGCCGTATATGGATAAGGCATCAGAACCCCAAGCGCCGGTTGCGGTAGTTATGGGGTACTGCGTCAAGTGCCGCGATAAGCGCGAGATGAAGAACGCCCAGGAGGTCTCGATGCCCGGAAAGGGTGGCGAGCGCCGTGCCATGAAGGGTGTCTGCGTTGTTTGCGGCACCGGGATGTACAAGATTCTGCCTAAAAATAAGGAATAGCTCCGGCATGATCGGGAGCTCTTGGAGCGGGCGTTGTACGCGCCCGGCTTTGGGTTTTTATGGAAGTGAGCTCGACTATGAAGAAAGGGGGTAAAGCAGTTTTTTTAGGAATGTCGGGAGGTGTTGACTCCTCCGTTGCCGCTGTGCTCTTGAAAAGAGAAGGCTATAACGTGAGAGGTGTTTTCATGAAAAATTGGGCCGACCCTAAGTATCCCTGCCCATGGGAAGATGACCGACGGGATGCCATGCGTGTTGCGGCAATACTCGATATTCCCTTCGAGACGTGGAACTTCACTAAAGAGTATCGCGGCACGGTAGTGGAGTACATGATTCGCGAGTATGCAGCTGGCTGTACGCCAAACCCCGATGTCATGTGTAATCGGGAAATTAAATTTGGGTTGTTTTTGAGACGGGCCCTGAAAGAGGGTGCGGATTTTGTGGCGACCGGGCACTATGTAAAGAAAGTCCAAAGTCCAAAGTCCAAAGTCCAAAATTTGGCGATTGCAAAAGATTTAAACAAGGATCAGTCGTACTTTTTATGGACACTGACGCAAAATCAACTGCAACATAGTCTTTTTCCTATTGGTAATTACTTGAAAAGTGAAGTTCGCCAAATCGCGCGCGAAGCCGGGTTGCCGACGGCAGAAAAGCCGGATTCGCAGGGAGTTTGTTTTGTCGGTGAAATTGACGTGGCTGCGTTTTTGCGCGACCACATCCCAGCCAAACGAGGCTTGGTCGTTACGACAAGCGGAAAAAAAGTTGGCGAGCACGACGGCGCCATGTTTTACACTATCGGCCAGCGGCACGGGCTTGGCGTCGGCGGGGGCATTCCGTTTTACGTTGCCGCGAAGGATACGAGGACGAATACGCTCGTGGTTGCAGAGGGACCCAATGATGGAGAGCTTTTCCGTCGCGAGTTAATCGCCTCCGATTTGAATTGGATAAACGGTGAACCAAGGTTCCCGCTTCGCTGCGAGGCGCGTATTCGCTACCGCCAGCCCCTACAAAAAGCTCGAATCATGAAGCATGAATCAGGCAGCAGGAAGCAGAAAAATTCCGTGATGCATGGTTCAAGTTTTATGATTCATGTTGAGTTTGACAGCGAGCAGCGGGCAGTGACTCCCGGGCAGTCCGTTGTGTTTTATAAAGACGGGGTGATGCTGGGTGGCGGAATTATCTCCTAGATAAAGCCAGATACGGCTGGCTCCGCTACTCACAGGTTATCCATACGTTGTCCCCGAAACGGCTATTTTTGATACTTGACGCGTCTTTTGCTGCGCGGTACCTTTTCCCTACGCAGCAGTACCTTCGATCGCTCAGTTCGCCCGGGGTAACTCGGGTGCAACAGGGCAGGAAGCAGTCGCCCAAGCAGAGTTCAGTGTTGAGAGGCTGCGAACCTCTCTCACTGAAACCTCCAGGGACGCGGTAGGTTGCCCATCTGCCGCGAGCAAACCCTGACGCACTGGGAAATGGTTCAGGCTGGGGTCAAAACCGGCCGGTTGGATTCCAGCATCGGCTGGCCAAGCCGATCAAGAACCACACCCAGGATGAATTCCCTGTCGCTCCATAAAGGTAAGAGAATGTCGCGAGATGTTCTGTGACCTTAAGTGGAGATCTCCGCAAGGAGGATACGTTCGTTCTTCGAAAGGAGAACGAAAAAAGACGAGGAGTTCGCGTATAGAGGTGAGAGACTTCCGGAATGTCTCTCGGACGGGTTAAGTGGTTGAGATAAGTGATCTGTTGAGATGTGGGGAGGCATCCACGCATTAAGATAGGTCGCGAGTCGCAACTAGCGAAACCGTAATCTGTCCCAGGGCTGCTGCTCTCCGAAACTCACTGGTCGAAGCTCGACCAGATACGTTCTAAGCCCTTCCTGGCGATGCCGGAAGGCCGCCTGGTGGTAACCCCGCCAGGCGTCTTCGTTTTTAGGGAGACTTTTTATACTTGACGGTTGTTTGTTATTTGGTACGATGCCATTACTATCGGAAGTACCGGTTTACAAAACGTCGTGTGGCCTCACGGTCACACATCAATGGTGGCGGCGGGTTAACACGCGCATGTGGCGTCAGACGCGGGCATGTGCAACGTGCGGTTCGAGCGCGTGTGCTCTACCTCCAACTCGCCGCCACCTCGTAGTTCTCTCAAAACGAATCTGACCGCGTGCCTCGGCGAAAGGTATCCCTAGTAGCCAAAGGCGCACGGCAGCAGGCAGGTAGCACGGCGTGGCGCCGTCGCGGGCCCTCGAAGAGGCGCGGGCAAGACCCCGAGTGTCCCCGCGCGTGAGAAACCGCCCCGATACCATGTTCGAAATGGGACTCACTCTGGCTAAGAGTCGCGGAGCCCATCCCTCCAGCGCGAGGGGGCGTCGCTCTCTAGACGACCCACGTTCTCGCTCAGACGCCAGGGGTTTGGCCGAGGCTTGAGCCCTCCTCGGCACGCCAGGATGGGGGCAAGCACGACGACATCACGTCACACCGTGTTCGACTGTACCGTTGTACCGTGTTCGTGGAGTGGGCCGTTCGCCACGCGCCCCACGTCCGGCTCTCTGCCTGCTCGTCTCTCGCCAGTACGGCTGGCACCGCCCGTTCCTTCGGAACGGGCGTTCGACTTTTTTGGACAGCAAGAGAAGTTTTTGTTTGAATAACCGAGAGCCATGAATGCGAATGAAATACGGAAAAAGTTTCTCGATTTTTGGGAGAAGCGCGGCCACGCCATTATTCCGTCGGCATCGCTTGTGCCGGAGGGTGATATTACTACGCTCTTTACCGGTTCCGGCATGCAGCCCCTCATCAAATATCTCTTGGGCGAGGCGCATCCAAAGGGAGTGCGTCTCGCAAATTCGCAAAAAAGTTTTCGTGCCGAGGACATTGACGAAGTGGGAGACAACCGCCATACCACGTTTTTTGAAATGCTCGGAAACTGGTCTTTGGGAGATTACTTCAAAGAAGAGCAGCTTTCGTGGTTCTTTGAGTTTCTTACCGACGAGGTTGGGCTTGACCCTCAAAAGCTCTACGTGACGGTATTTGCCGGAGATCCGGGGAATAACGTTCCCCGCGATGACGAGTCGGTCGCTATCTGGAAACGGCTCTTTCAGGAGAAAGGGATAGAAGCGAAAGATGTCGAGCTGATTACCGAAGAGCGGGGAGGTGAGCTCGGCATGCAAAGCGGCCGCATTTTTTATTATCAAAACAAAAACTGGTGGAGCCGCGCGGGGGCGCCAGCCAGCATGCCGCCGCACGAACCCGGCGGTCCGGATTCCGAAGTTTTTTATGAATTTACTGATGTCCCGCACGATTCGAAGTTCGGCAAATTTTGCCATCCTAATTGCGACTGCGGCCGCTTTATGGAGATTGGGAACTCCGTTTTTATGGAATATGTAAAAAAAGAGGATGGCACATTTGAAAAGTTAGCGCAGCAGAATGTGGATTTTGGCGGGGGGCTTGAGCGGATCGCGGCTGCTTCTCGCGACGATCCTGATATGTTCAATATCGATCTTCTGAGACCACTTATGGAAGTATTACACTTTACTGATACCAATCGAAGGCACAAACGTATCATTGTCGACCATACCAGAGCGTCAGCATTTCTTCTGGCCGATGGCGTACGTCCTTCTAATAAGGGAGCGGGGTATATTTTACGTCGTCTAATGCGACGCATTTTTACC
>CAZOFN010000001.1:26291-27278 GCA_964579195.1 uncultured Candidatus Saccharibacteria bacterium
ATTTATCGAATGCAATCATCCGTAATATTGTAAATATATATAAAGAATTTTATCCCGAGGTTTTGGGAGAGCAGGAGATTATTCTTGCGGAATTTAAAAAAGAAAGAGAAACTTTCACAAGGGCATTTAAAAGAGGATTGGATGAGTTAAAGAAGAGATATCCCGGTCCACAGGCGCAGGAAGTTGTTCGGGGAAAGCCTTCTAATCCCTTTGTTGTAAATCAACATGTTGGCAAAGAAGCAGCAGACATCCATCAAACCTACGGCCTGCCAGTAGAAATTATCCGGGAGTACTTAAGGTACAATTTTTATGGATTTGATGAAAAAGAATTTAGTGAAGAGGTTGAGGAATCTTTTAGGAAGCATCAAGAAATCTCCCGTGCGGGTGCAGAGCGTAAATTCGGCGGGCACGGATTGATTCTTGATACGGGCGAGTTGAAGGCGGCGAACGAAGACGAGCTGAAGATGGTTACGCGTCTCCATACGGCGACACATTTGCTGAATGCCGCGCTTCGCAAAGTTTTGGGGGACACTGTCGAGCAAAACGGCTCCGACATCAATGCCCTCCGGACGCGCTTCGATTTTAACTTCCCGCGAAAGTTGACTGACGAAGAAATCAAGAGGGTTGAGGAACTGGTGAACTACGCCATTCAAAAAGATTTTCCCATGACGATTGAAACCATGCCCCTTGAGGACGCGAAAAGAACAGGCGCTTTATATATGCAGCGCTCCAAGTATCCGGATCCGGTAAAAGTATACACCGCGGGAAATTTCGAGGAGATATTTTCAAAAGAGCTCTGCGGCGGACCGCACGTGACACACACGGGCGAGATTGGCCATTTCAAGATTGTGAAAGAGGAGTCGTCTTCGGCGGGAGTCCGTCGCATCCGCGCCACCGTGAGCTAAATCGCGCGAGTTGGAAAAACAAAGAAGCCCGCGTCGCGTGCGCGGCGCGGGCTTCTGTGCCGCCGCAGTGCGACGAGGGCGT
>CAZOFN010000001.1:27384-38508 GCA_964579195.1 uncultured Candidatus Saccharibacteria bacterium
AACGGCGGTGGCCAGGCGCCGATAGCATCCGCCGCCGCGCACTCGATGAGCGGCTGGTTGCCGACGAAGAGTGCACACTGGCCGTTCTGGAGGTGCGTCTCGGCGTAGCGTTGCATGCCGTCCCAGACGCGCCTGCCTTCTCGCTTGAGAAACTCGGGCGCGCACCGGCAGGCCGCGTCGAAGGTGGGGGCGTTCCTCAGGATGTCCCACTCGTCGAGAGTATCGGGGCTGAGGAAGTCGAGTTCCTCGAATGTCGCCCCCGGTATGACGATCTCCAGTGTCTGTCGCGCCCGGAGGATGCGTGAGCAGCCAGCGCGCGCGAAGTGGACTCGCTTGAGGTGCGTATCTCGCACCCGTGCCGCCACTTGCCGACCGTGCTCGGTGAGTGGTGCGTTGGGAAGCCAAAGTGTCCCGTCCTTCTGCGTCTCATCGTGCTCGACGTGGCGCATGGCCCAGACCTGTCTCGCCATCGGTGATCCCCCCTCGCAGAAGTATGTAGAACGCTATTACATTACGTCACCCTCTCGTCATTGTCAAAATAAAAACGTGTTGCCGGATGAAAGTGAAACTCCACGGCCTTACGGCCGTGGCATCTCGCTTTTTTGTCTTTGGCGAAACTCAAGCGAGATGCAGCGGAATCCGCCAAAGCATGAAATTCTTCAACTTGGCCGAGAATACCCGCCGTTTGCGCATCCGTCCATGGGCTTACACCCGTGGCCTTCTGCGACGGCGGATAAAAAATCGAATTTTTCGGGTATACTGAGGATATGTTTTCGCTGTTTCGAGGAAGGGAAAAGTTGTTTTTGGCGTGCGATATCGGCGGGACGCGGGTGAAGCTGGTGGCATTCCGCGCATCCCGCCAGTCGCGTGAAGCGGCGCTGGTTGACTACTTCGAGAAGGAGTTTTCCCGAGAGGAGGCGCATGACTCTGAGACATACCTTCGGAAGGCGGTACAGCTACTCTCCGAGTTTTCTGAGAAAATCAGGGAAAAGGAAAACGAGTACCCCAGGGCAGCACTTATCTCCATCCCGCATGGAATGACGGTTTCGCGCCATATTGAGTTTCGCACAGTGCGTCCCAATCCGGGTTCCACTCTCACCGCCCATGAGCTCGGTGAGGTCTGGCAGAGAAGCAAGGAACGTGCCACTGTTATCCCCGAAGAGCTCCAGTTGGGAGTCGAGGGATGGAACCTCCTCACTTTTGAACTTGAGCGAATCACGCTCGATGGGTATACCTTGCTCCATGAAGACGGGGATTGGCACGGCAGAGAACTTGAATTTTCCGTGATTTCCACCTTCTGGCGCGAGGGCCTGCACGAAATCGTAGGTGAAACGTCAAAGTACACAGCCTTTCGCCCCATTTTTGTGCCTCGGCTCTTTTTAATCCGCGACTATTTTCGCTTCGCAGAGGGGCGGGGAGCGTCAGGGGTTCTTTGTGACATGAGTGCTGAGGATTGCACACTTTTTGTATTTCACGGCGGCGAGCTATCGGCATTTGCTTCGTTTCCTTTTGGGGGAGGGGATGTCACGCGTGCCGTTGCGAAGAGTATGTACATTCGCGAACGCGATGCGGAAGTCTTGAAGCGCCAATGGTCAGCCGGACGGGTTGCGGTAGGAACTGCAAAAAAAATTGAAAGGGCGGTTCTTCCCCTTTTTGATTTTTGGAAGCGAGAGTGGAGCATGTTTCTCCAAAATGCATCGGAGCACGCCGTAATCCGGCCGCACTTTTACCTTTCCGGCGGTGGTTCCATTCTGCCTACGTTCCCCGTGGCTCTGTCTCAAGCGGCGTGGTATGAAAACTTCGCCACATCCGAACACGCCACCGTCTCGCGACTTTCCGAAAGCGCAACATCCCAAACCCTGCTCTCCAACTGGCCGGTGCATTCGATGGGAGATACGGTGATTTTTGCCTTGATTTTGCGTATGATACAAAAGTATTTGTAGAGAAGAGTGTTGAAGTATGGAAAGGCCAAAGGTTGGTATTGGAGTTATAGTCGTTCGGGGCCGGAAAATTCTCATTGGTGAGCGGCTCTCCGGCCATGGATCCGGAACATTTGAAATCCCCGGGGGACATCTTGAATTTGGGGAAACGTTTGAGGAAGCAGCCAAGCGAGAAGTGGCGGAAGAAACAGGACTTACGAATATAGAAGTAAAGGGGGTCGTTTCCATTGGCAACGATATCGCGTTTGATAAGCATTATGTTTCAATTGGAATCCTGGCGGAGTCCAATTTCGGTGAACCGTACGATGTTGACGCTACTGTTGCGCAGAATTGGCAGTGGTATGAACCGGAGAATATCCCCGAACCTTTTTTCCCGCATAGCAAACGAGTGGTTGACAATTGGCTAAACGGGACAATATATACCGATAAAGAGCTAGGCACGAGCAAAACCAATGCCTGAAGACAAGGAAAAATCGTGGGTGAATCGGCTCTCGGGGAAGCCGCGGGTAATGCGGGACATGGTTCCTAAGGCGCCTTTGAAGCCGTCGGTTTCTTACGAGCCCATAATGGAGCCGTCTCTCCGCCCCGCGCCCGCATCCAAAAAAACGCCAATATCATAGAAGAAGAAAAAGAACAAAATAAAAACGTTCTTTAGCTCCGACGAAGAAAGAAAACCAAGGAACCGAGAAGAACTTGAGGGGCCAAAACTGCGGGTAAATCGCTGGTTGCCGAGGAGAAGTGCTCGCACGAAGTTGTGGCTCTGGAGCGGTGGCGTGGCTGGCGCTTTGGTTGCCGTAGTGGTCCTCCTTTCAACGGTTTTTGCCCGCACATCCATTACCGTTGAACCGCTGGTTGAGACAAGGACTATCTCGCCCATGGTGGTAACGGTCACACCCGAGGCGCACGCGGTGGATACGGCAAAAAAAATTCTTCCCGGTGAGTTGATTGAGCTTCTTGAAACGAAGGAGATTCGGCACCAGGCGACGGGGAAGAAGGTGGTAAACGAGCGCGCTCGCGGAACAGTTTCCATTTATAACGCTTTCAGCGGGGTCCCCCAGGTATTGATTGCGAATACGCGATTCTCCGCCCCGGATGGAAAAATTTTCCGCTTAGTGAAGGCAGTAACCGTGCCGGGTGCCAAAATCAAAAACGGAACCATCGTCCCGAGCGCCATTGAGGCGGAGGTGATGGCGGATGCTGCCGGAGAGGCGTATAACATTGGGCCGGCCGAGTTTCGCATCCCGGGATTTCGCGGTGATGCTCGCTATCAGGGTTTTTACGGAAAATCAGAGAAAGAATTTGAGGGAGGGTTCGAGGGAGAGGCGTCAGTAGTCACTGATGCCGATTTACGTGAGGCTTCCGAGGAAGTAACCCGCGAAGTATATCGGTATTTGAAAGAAATTTTAAAGACGCGAATCCCCGAGGGATTTGTGATTCTGGATGGCGGCCACGAAGTAGACATTACGAACGTTTCCGGCCCCTCCGTAAACTCCCGCGCGAATGAATTCATCATGCGTGCCACCGGCCGCGCGCGCGGCATAGTATTTCGTACCCAGGATGAGGAGGATATGGTCGCCGCGCTCTTTTCGGCTGTCGCGCCCTATACATTGGTGAGTGACGGAAGCGCACTGAAGCGAGGCTCTATCTCCCTTGACCTTTCCCGCCGCGTTCTTTCCTTTTCGTTATCAGGAGATGCGAAACTGGAGCGGACCGTTGACCAGGAAGCAATCCGAGAGGGTGCATTGGGGAAGAAATCGCGCGAGTTGGAAGAGATGCTTGCGAAGTCGGGTAATCTCAAGGCATACCGCGTCAAGTTCTTCCCGTTCTGGGTGCAGCGCGTGCCCGAAAATCTTGGGAGTGTCAGCCTTACGGTAAAGTCCCTTGCGGGGGAGTAAACCCATACCCCTTAGGGTGTGGGGGTAAATATGAGATGATACAACATTGACCCCGCAAGAACCCCGCAATTCGCCCCTAACGGGATTGACTGAGCGCGGGACTTCTGGTACCATCTTTCTGTTCTTCACTTTGAGACATTTCTTACCTACTCACTTCAAAAACCCGGACTCACTCGATAATGGCAGGTGAAAAAATCATCAAAGAGGGTGAAGTAGTCGAGGCACTGCCATCGACACTCTTTCGGGTGAAATTGGATACTACCGGAGAGGAGATCTTGGCGCATTTGGGCGGTAAACTGCGGGTACACCATATCCGGGTCCTGCCGGGTGATCGCGTACGCGTTGAAATGTCGCCCTACGACCTCACGAAGGGAAGGATCGTTTTACGCATGAAGTAGCGATTGAGGTACCAAAAGCACCAAAGGTATCAAACGTAAAAACCTTTGGAACTTTTGGAGCCTTTGGGGCATTTCTAACCTTTGATATGAAAGTTAGGGCATCGGTAAAAGCCATGTGTGCATCGTGTAAAGTTATCCGCCGGAAAGGAAGGGTGGTCGTGATTTGTAAAATTCCCAAACACAAGCAAAGACAGAAATAGCAGTATGAGACAAGCGACAAGAGGCACGGCCAATAATTGACCCCATGTCGCATGTCACTTGTTACTTGTCGCTAACATGAGAATTGCAGGCATCACCATTCCGGATAAAAAGAGAATCGAGGTTGCGCTTCGGTATATTTATGGCGTTGGACCGTCGAATGCGCGGCGTGTGCTGAAACTTGCGAATGTTGATTTCAGCAAACGCGCAGAGGCTCTGACATCTGAAGAAGTTAGCCGCCTCCGGGATGTTATTGAAAAGAACTATAAGATTGAAGGAGATTTGCGACGCGAAATCATGATGAATATCAAGCGCCTGAAGGATATTACGACCTACCGAGGCATTCGCCATATGCGGGGACTTCCCGTGAGAGGCCAGCGCACAAAGACAAACTCCCGCACGCGCCGCGGAAATGTAAGAAGGACTATGGGCTCCGGAAGAAAACCGGCCACCAGCCCCACCTAATCGTTATGCAAGTCCGAGCGAATTACGAATACGCTATATCCCGCACAATTCATCCGCAATTTGTAGATTCGCGTTTCATTTGTAGGTTGGTATCGCACTGATATGGGTAAGAAGAGGGTAGCACGGCAAGACAGTAATCAAGCCCTAAAGGACCGTGAGGCGCTTGAGGAGAAAGTATCCCGCATGAAAGAGACGGGCGCGTCGCGCCACGCGGTACGCGGCGTTGCTCACATCCAGGCAACATACAACAACACGATGATTTCCATTAGCGACGACCGGGGGAATATACTGGCATGGTCCTCTGCGGGGGCCTTGGGGTTTAGGGGGGCAAAAAAGGCGACACCATTTGCCGCCGCTCGGGTCGCCGAGACAGTAGTCGAAAAGGTAAAAAGGGCTGGTCTTCAGGATGTTGCAGTGCTCGTGAAGGGCATCGGCTCGGGGAGAGATTCCGCAGTACGGGCACTCGCAAATCACGGCCTGAACATCATGATGATTCGCGATATCACGCCGGTTCCCCATAATGGCGTCCGACCGAAAAAAGTCAGAAGAGTCTAAAAACATGCGACAAGCGACATACGACATGGCAGAAATATAAAATCAGAATTTTTTCCTTGTCCCTTGTCTCATATCCCATGTCACTAATATGTTACGACTGAAATCAAAGTGTAAAATCTGCCGAAGGTACGGCGAGAAGATGTTTATGAAAGGCGAGCGCGACCTCGGCCCAAAATGTGCGCATACGCGTCGCGGTACGCGGCCCGGTATGCACGGGAAAGCCCGCCGGCGAAATATCTCCGAATTCAGCACCCAGTTGAAGGAAAAACAGAAAGTTCGCTACACCTACGGCATCACCGACACGGCATTGCGCAAAGCCTTTACTGAGGCTGCCAGAATGACGGGACGCACCAATGAAGCACTGGTCCAGATCCTTGAGCGGCGTCTCGATAATGCGGTGTTTCGTGCTGGCTTTGCTGTTTCGCGCGGTGTTGCGCGGCACATTGTATCTCACGGGCACATTACCGTGAACGGCCGCCGCGTCAATATTCCTTCCTATCGCGTGTGGTCGGGGGATGTTATCGCCGTGCGAAAGGAATCGCTCGAGTCCCTAGCCTTTGCCGAACTTGCTAATCGTCTGAAAAATACCGAGCCGCCCGAGTGGCTTGATCTGAATCGCGAGGAGCGTTCAGCTGTCGTAAAAGCTCTTCCTACTGCCGATGCAATTTCCGAGGGGAGAGACATGAGTTTGGTCGTCGAGTTTTATTCGAAGTAAGTAATTTTTTATTAACATACTGCTTTTGTACGAGCGCTGCGGACTGCCACAAAACGTTTGCACGCGAAATTCGAAAGCGTCGTCATGATTGAGTTACCGCATGCGCCTCGTGTTATTACCGAAGAGGGGGATAAGGGGATTTACGAAATCGAGGGGCTCCACCCGGGATACGGGCTTACGATTGGAAATTCACTTCGCCGCGTTTTGCTCTCCTCGCTCGAGGGAGCAGCAGTCACATCCGTAAAAATCGGGGGCGTCGGGCACGAGTTCAGTGCAATTGAGGGCGTTCTCGAGGATGTTGTTGAGATAATCCTCAATTTGAAGAAGTTGCGGTTCAAGCTGCATGGCGAGGGGCCGGAGACAGCAACACTTTCTATAAAGGGAGAACGCGAAGTAAAGGCGAGCGACCTGAAAACTCCAGCGCAGCTCGAAGTAGTGACGCCGGACATTCATATCGCCACCATTACTGACAAAAAAATCACTTTAGAGATGGATTTGGAAGTCTCCAAAGGTCTTGGGTACCAGCCGGTAGAACAGCGCTCCAAAGAGAAGGTTGAAATTGGGACGATTGCACTCGATGCGGCTTTCTCGCCCGTGCGGCATGTAAACTACGAGGTTGAGAATATGCGCGTTGGTGATCGCACCGACTACAATCGCATCCGCCTTCATATTGAAACCGATGGAAGCATCACGCCGCACGATGCACTCCAACAGGCGGTATCCACTTTGATTCAGCAGTTCCAGGCGTTGAAGGTTGAGGGGCGAAGCGAGACGGTTCCTTCGGAAAGTGCTGGAGCCGGGGAAGGTGCAGGTGAGGCGCCTGAAGACCCGGCCAAAACGAAAGTTGCTGACATGAATCTCTCGGGCCGTACTGCCAACGCGCTTTCTGATGCCGGCATTAAGACCGCAGGGGCACTCGCAAAGAAAACCGAGGAGAAACTGCGAGAATTGGAAGGCATCGGGGACAAAGGCATTGAAGAAATCCGGTCGGTGTTAGGAGAACTCGGATTATCACTTAAAGACTAGTATTATGCTAATCGCGCAAATTTTGTACCAATTTACTAATTGCGAATTCGCAATTCGTTGATAGGCATTGATTAGTAGATTCGCATCATGCTATGAGGCATCGAAAGAAGGGAAGAAAATTCGGGCGTACGACTGATAGAAGGCGGGCATTCATGAAGTCGCTCGTGACCGCTCTGGTTTTGAAGCGGCGCATTACGACCACCGAGGCACGTGCCAAGGAGCTCCGGCCGAAAGTCGAAAAGTTGATTACTAAGGCAAAATCGGCTACGATTGCCCGGCGCCGCGGGCTGATTTCCGAAACCTCCCCGGCCGTTGCCAAGGTTTTAGTGGAGACGCTGGCACCCCAATACAAGGGAAGAAACGGCGGGTACACGCGGATTATAAAGAAGGGTATACGGCTCTCTGATGCTGCCCCGCTCGCCATCATCGAGTTTGTCTAGTGGTATGCAAGAAGTAAAAATTGATGCATCGAATAAAATACTGGGGCGTTTGGCCACTGAAGTAGCAAAGCTACTTATGGGAAAGGGAAGTGCCGCGTTTGATTACTCAAAACCGGGTGATACGCGCGTCGTGGTTACCAACACCGACCACATCCGCGTAACGGGGAAGAAACCCCTGCAGAAGCTCTATCGGCGTCATTCGGGATTTCACGGTGGGCTGAAGGAGGTGCGCTATGAGGTTTTGTTTAAAAAAGATTCAGGCGAAGTTTTGAAAAAAGCGGTGGCCGGCATGCTGCCGAAAAACAAATTGCGCGATATCCGGCTGAAAAATTTGATAATGCGTAAGGGCGGAGAGTAGAACTATGCCTGCAGAGAAGAAGCCCGCTCGCGGAGCGGCACGCGCCAAAAAAGAGGAGAAACCGAAGAAGGCAAAGAAAGAAGAGCCGGCGGTTGAGTCACCCGCGGTCGTCGCACCTTCCCCGGTAAAAACCGAGGAGTCAGAGGCAGAACTTCACTTCGAGATTCCAAAGACCGACCGCTACTTTGAGGCAGTGGGGAGGAGAAAAACAGCCATCGCGAGAGTGCGCCTTTTTACGAAGGGCGATATGGGGGTGCTCGTGAACGACCGGCCGTTTGAGACGTACTTCCCGACGATGGAGCTCCAGAAAATTGTGGAGGATCCGCTGAAAAGAATGAAGTCCGAGGGGCGGTTCCGCGTCTCGATTAGGGTGAAAGGCGGCGGCGTGCACGCGCAGGCAGAAGCCGTCCGTATGGGTATCGCGCGAGCGCTTACGATTTTCAATCCAGAGTTCCGGAAGCGCTTAAAGAAAGCTGGTTTTCTCACGCGCGACTCGCGCATGGTAGAGCGTAAAAAGTTTGGCCTCAAAAAAGCCCGCCGCGCCCCGCAGTGGCAGAAGCGGTAGGCGTAAGAAAGACGGGTGGAAAAAAGTCAGACTGGAAGCTAAGGGTGATACTCTACATGAGTGTTTATGCCTGGTTTATCAGTATTCTCCTGTTGCGCCTTAGCCTTTCTTGATCTCCGCCATTCTTTGACGGCAGCGAAAAAAGCTAATACGGGGATGGTGATATTGATAACGTGGAGGCGCATTAGCGTATTTGCTTCATCATTCTCTAAGGCTAAGTGTGTGTTATTGAGCTTGCGGAAGTTTTCACCCGCGATTTTGATGACCTCGCTGCTATTAACTAGCTTGGAGTAATCAGCTACGTTTCTAATTTTCTCTTTTGCCTCTAACCTTAACTCCTCTGCTGATTTTGCGTTTTCAAGTCCTAGCAATATTTGTGAGTCAATGTACGCTTGTCTCGTCCAATCGAGGTTTGTTGCTCCAAGAGCGTTAGTAATTTGGATGTCGCCATCTTTAGCTATAAACTCAGCCCGATTACCAAGCTTAAGCAGTATCAGTGAGTTTACCGCGTTTAGATCCTTGTAGGCGTTCTCAAGAACGGAAGTCAAATAGAATGCATATAAGCTCATAGCAAATATTGATACGGAAGCAAGTATGACAAACTCGCCCCAAGCCCACATAAAAGACCCTTTGATATATGACCATATAATTACGACAGTATCTCGGAACCGTCTCATACAAGCGAAAGCATATCACCCAAATGGCTCGCATTACCATCACCCGCTCCAAAGGAGACAAGAAATCTCGTTACAAAGTCGTAAACACCGGAAGGTTCCCCCTCATCCTCATTTCTCACGGCTACCGCATGTTTAATGGGGGAGGAAGAGAGAGTGGCAGTTTGAAAAAGTTTTAGAACCCAAAGAAGAAGCGAACCTTCCCATCGGGCGCGGCAACGTTGAGGTATTCCATATGTTCTTGGCGAGTATCGAGTATGTCTTTGTTGTAGATCACATGGATGTCGAATACAGGCTGTATCTGCATAAGTAACCCCCACCCCCAAAACGGGCGGTTTTGGTTTAGAGCGGGTCGAATGCTTTTAGATAGTGAAATATAATAGCAGCTTTTTTCTTGGCAGTGTTATATTTGAAATATGGAAGTAGACCATACTAAGTTCGAGAAAACTAAAGCTGAAGCGGAAGAGACTTACAAAAAGATTGGCGAGGTTTACTGTCCATATTTTAAGGAATTAGTTTCATTCAATGCCAAAGGGCTGGACCATATAAAATTTTACGAATTTGGAAAAGCTAGACCTATGCTTGATCAATACATTCGATTACGTTTGTTGTCTTTGGCCCCAAAAGTTAGGAGTCTTACGAGACACACCGTTTGGAACGTCAGAAAATAAATTCTAGATGGGAGCAGAGAATGATAACAGTCAAATATTATGGGTTTGTCGCGGTGATAAGTAAAGTCAGAATAAAGATTGTGGTAAAAGAAGTAGTGGGAGGGAAGAAGTTCTTCTGGAGTATTATTCCTTTTTGGAAACCACGAAGAGGTCCCAACAACAAAAAAGGCCTCCACGAAGGAGACTTGGAACATCAATAACTACTAAGGCTTGGCGCCTGTTTACGGTTTGAACACTTCAACCGTGGGAGAGCCAAAGCCCTCAACAAGCACCATAGCCACTATAGCCGACGGGATGTCATAAGTCAAATTGCAGCTCCAGCATGCTATAATCAACTCACATTCCCCGCTAAGAGATTTGAAAGGCCATCTGAGGCAACCTTAGCGGGGATTCTCAGATGGCTTTTCAAGTTTAGGAATCCTTAAAAAATAGCGTATATTCTAGCTTTATAAGCATACTGGACAGGATTTCCCATCCCGTTTTCAAGAAGGTCTACCCCAACACGCAGTGGCAGAAGCGCTAGGCGTGCGGTTAGGAACAGGAAACCAAAGGATCTAGGGGCTACCTAGGTTTTTTGACTTTCCTGCAGGAGTGCTATCCCTTGTGCTTTCTTGTACTTTATGGTACTCTATTGCCAAGTTTTGGGGACGGACGGTCCGTCTTTCCAAGCGCAAACAGCTCTTCGACAGGGAGGTCGTCACCTGGGCCGCAGTCTTGACCCCGATCGTTGCGGGCTTACTCTGGTTCTTCTGGTCAATGCCGAAGTAAGAAGCTCCGAAGAGGGAGACCCGCTTAGTAGTCCCTCGATAAACTCGGGACGAACGGCGGGTCGGATGTTTTTATGCGTAATTGTTTTGTGAAATAGTCGAGTCCGGAATTTTTTCACATGTTAGAAACAGGCTCAGGTTTACCGCGGGCAAGTTCGGCGATACAGTGAGGCTACGAAGGGGGAAGTACCCATGCAGAATCAGTGCCTCTCGCCCGAACTGAGTCGCACTCCTGATCGAGAACTTGTCGTTCTCTCCTTTTCCGGCATGGCCTTTCTCGAGGCGTGCGGCCGGCTCACTGTAGAGAACATCCGCCACTGCCAAGTCGGCGAGTACCAGTTCCTCATCCGCGAGGAGGATCGCGCGCGACTCCGTGGCATCCCATGCGCGGAGGGTGGCGGCAGCCGCTGCGAGCAGTGTTCGCGGAATCTCCCGATGCGGGAGCCGGCAGTTGCCT
>CAZOFN010000002.1:0-18422 GCA_964579195.1 uncultured Candidatus Saccharibacteria bacterium
GGCCCGAGGATTCTGCGTGCCTTCTCTCCCCCATCGAAACCATTCATTTCATTGTGATTCAACTCAGGCAACACATTGTAGAAAGCGGGAATCTTTGCCGTCTCGTTAAACTTAATCTTCCAGTTCATAGCCAGGGCCGTATTGGCTGCTGATGCATACACGACGGGGACAGCGTTCCGAAGCGCCTCGGCAAGACGCTTTGCCTCCTCCTCAAACTGCAGTGGATTAAACGTTTGGGCAAGTTTTGCGATGTCACGAAGTTCCCTCTCCCGCCTCATGAGTGCCAATAATGATTTCGTCATGTAGCCGAGAGCCATCCGCGGTGGCACGGACTTATCCGTTAATTGGACATAGGGAACTTGGGCCTCCTTCGCAAGCTCCATCAACCTTCCGCCGGCAGCAATGACCGCGAGAGGGAGGCCTTTGGCGCGAGCCTCCTCGAATCCATCGATTGGCTCCTCGGTATTTCCCGAATACGAAACGGCGACGATAAGCGTTGTTTCCTTGTCCAGTGGCTCCTTCGGCAAACCATAATCAGAGTGAATAGAGAGCGAAAGCGTGGGATCCCATACTTTCAGAATATCCCCCGCCAGATGCGACCCGCCCATGCCAAGAACCACAAACCTTTGATACGTTTTCAGCTTCTCGCCATTCTCGACTACTGGCTCGTAGACTAATTGTTTCGGAAATTCCTCAATGATGTTTCTCATATAGAGCTCACTTTGCTCACCGAGTGACCGCCGAATTGATTGCGGAGGGCAGATAAGATTTTGCCGGTAAAGCTCGGTCTCTCCCCTGACCGAATACGGAACTGGAGTGAACCCCCGATAATCGGCGCCTCCTCACCAAATTCCTTGGCCGTCTCAACTGTCCACTGGCCCTCGCCGGTGTGTGCCACAGTTCCTGATACTCCCTCAAGACTTTCACCGTATTGCCGAAAGGCGGCCCTTGTCCAACCAATCAGCCGCGACTCAATTACCGTTCCGTGGTTATAGAGATCCGCAACATCATTCAATGAAAAAAGAAACGGAGACTGTCTCAGTATATTGAAACCTTCCGCAATGGCTTGCATCATGCCGTACTCAATGCCGTTATGAATCATCTTCACGAAGTGCCCCGCCCCCGCTTGGCCGAAGTACCGGAAGCCGCTTTGTACAGCCAGCGCGGAAAAGATATCTGTCAGCGCCTCGTAAGCATACTTGTCGCCGCCGATCATGAGGGAGGCACCCTCCCGCGCTCCTCTCGGCCCGCCAGAAACACCAACGTCCAAAAATCGGATACCTTTCTCTGCAAGGAGTTGCGCTCTTCGCATCGAGTCTTTGTAAAAGGCATTCGCGCCATCAATCAGAACATCGTCCGCGCGCAAAAGCGAAGCGAGAGCATCAGATCCGAATATCGCCTGTTCCGTGGGCTCGCCGTGGGGAAGCATGAGCCAGACAACACGCGGCGCATGAAGTTTCTCTACAAGCTCCTCCAATGACCGGGCACGTTCGGCACCGGGAGCATCATGGAATGCCTCCGGGCTTCGATTGAACGCCACAACTCTCCACCCCTGCCGAATCAGGCGATTTGCCATGCCCTTTCCCATCTTTCCAAGCCCCACCAGGCCAACTTCTCTCCGCATACGTTTAAGTATATAGCGAATTGATGGGAAACCTATCGGGTTCGTATATCTCAAGCGGGACAACGTCACGGCTCCATGCTGAAGTTACCGGGTCAATGAAGCGCCACATGGCCTTCACCTCCGCGGTACTCACAAACAACGTCTGGTCGCCGCTAATGGCGTCAAGAAGCAATTTTTCGTACTCTTCGATGTATTGCACTCGCGCATGTTCACCACGAAGAAGAAAATCAAAAGATCGCGACTGAAGTTCATACCGATGCCCTGGCCGCTTTGCCCAAAACTCAATTTTAATCGCCTCCTCAGGCTCTAATGAAATGACGACGCGGTTTTTATAATGCTCGCTGCCGGGACAGAGACAGGGTTCACGATGGCGAAACTGAACAACAATCTCCTTTCGCGTCTCACGGAGACGCTTCCCCCCTTCAAGTATAATCGGCACATTCTGCCAGCGCGCCGAGTTCAAAAATGCGCCGATTCTAAAGTACGTCTCAGTGTTGGAATTCGGATCTACACCCTCAATCGTGCGATACGTACTGTACTGAGCCCGCCGTGTCCCTTCTGCTACTTCATCAATCGTCAACTGAGGAAGGGTCCGAAGAGCCTCAGCACGTTTCGTACGGATCGCCGCGGGAGAAAACTCTGTCGGATGCTCCATGATAACCAGTGCCAGCATCTGAAGAAGATGATTCTGCCCGACATCGCGAAGCGCACCAAGCGCATCGTAAAAAGCGCCGCGCTTTTCAACGCCGAGTGTCTCCCAAAGGCGAACTTCAATTGATTCTATAAACTCTCCCGACCACAGAGCCTCAAATAAGTTATTGGAAAACCGGAACGAAAGAATATTCTGAACCATCTCTTTTGCGAGATAGTGGTCAACACGATAAATCTGCGCTTCATGGAAAAGGCTGCCGAGCATTACATCAAGCCGTTCGGCAGTAGCAGAATCTCTGCCAAACGGCTTTTCCACAATTACGCGCGTCCACCCCGTCTTTGCATCACCCTCTGCTGTTCTGCCAGCGAGGCCGGACGAGGCAAGCTGCTTAAAAATTTCCTCATACAAGTCAGGCGGCGTTGCCAGATAAAAAAGCTTATTGGAGAACCCACCCAACTCTCCGTCCAAAGCGCGCAGCCGATCAATAAGTCGCTGATAGCCGCTTGGGTCATGAAATTCGCCGCGGTGGTAGCTAAACAACCCGAGAAATTCGTGGAGTGACGACGTATCACTGTGGAGCTGATCAGCCACATGCCGGTGGAAGACATCATCGGTAAGGTCGCGACGCGCGAATCCAATCACCTTGAAACGCAGAGGTAACTTCTCTGCGCGGAACAAGTGATGCAGCGACGGGATGATTTTTCGCGCCATAAGGTCGCCGGTCGCTCCCAAAACTACGAGAATTGTCGGCGTATTGCTTTGTTCAACCATAATCCAAGTATATCCGAGAGATAATGCTACACGAAAAAGCCCTTCCCGACACACGTCGGGAAGGGCTTTTCTCTTAGTCCTGGTACGCCAGCTTTGGCATGGTTCTCACCGCAAGCGCTTTTTCAACTTTCAGCAAGTCTTCCGGATACCCCACCGGCACCCAAAATGACGCCCGTTCCGCATACATCGGATATTCCTGCAGCATCTTCTGAATCATTGACGTTACGTACCGCTCACCGCTCTCATGCACGTCCGGCTCGTAGTTGAAAATGCGCGGATCAAGCACATACACACCAATGACAGCAAGGTTCGATTTTGGCTCCCTCGGCTTTTCCTCAATATCGCGGATTTTTCCTGTTGCGTCAGTCAAAACAATACCGAAACGCTTAGGCTCGGGCACTTCATATACGAGAAGGCCAAGCTCGCGCTTCGTAAGCTCCGTGATACTGCCTCTGTCGTGCAAGTCATCGGCATATAATAGAAGGAACTTCTCGTTTGACTCCAGGTGCGGTTCACAGAGCTTGAATGCGTCGGCAGTCCCGGTCTTCTCTTGTTGTTCGATGTACCGAATTGACCTTCCTTGGAAACGTCCGCCGAAATACTCGCGAATCATCTCGCCCTTATAGCCGATGACTATCACCAATTCATCGACAAACGCCGGCAGAGAATCAATGATGTGATGGAGTAGGGGCTTTCCGAGAACTTCTATCATCGGTTTTGGCCGAAAGTACGTCAGTGGACGCATGCGCTTTCCTTCACCAGCAGCCAAAATCAGGGCTTTCATATGCACGTGTGGAATTATGTATGGTAGTGCAATCGAGGCTCTGCAAGAGAAGACGCGAACCCTGCTGTATCTGTTACATTGAAGGGAAATGCAAACACATACATCTGCCGTACGGCAGATGTATGTGTTTGATAAATTCTATGCAATCAAGAGATCTCCATTAGGCAAATCGCCCGCGCGCATCGCGTTCCCGGTTTCTCCAGCTGCGATTGCCGCTCCGTGCGCCGCCCCCGTTTCCGCCGCGGCGGGCTCTTCTTGCATGACTTTGGCTTGGCATACTCATGCAATTAGTCCACTAACTCCTCTCCCTCGTCATCCCGAAGAGCACGATTCCAATCACCTCCCTCGGTGCGGCTGTGAACGTCAGCCTCCCCGCGGATGTCACTTAAGTCATCCGCCACTGACTTTCGCTCCTCCTTTTTCTTCTTTGCCTTGTGGTTCCCACGTTCAGCCATATGGTGGAACTTGCTGTGATTACGGCAACAAGTTCATACACTCACTTTTGACGCCTCGCACAAATCCCCGTGACAACTTCATCACTTCATAATCAAAACCACGAAATCGGTGCAAGCCAAACTCGAACCGGATAGGAGGCGCCACTCTGTTCGCCAATAAACGTATAAATCCTTCTTCGGGCAAGGTGCGAAACGGGGAAATCACCGGTCACAAACGTTCCGAAGTTATCCGCTGGGACGCGGCCGAGGACAGCGGCACCACTCCGAATCAGCACGACCTCTCCCGGCGCAAAGCCGCGGCCGCTAAAGGACACCCCTCCATCGGTAATGTAGTACGTATCGGGGGAAACGACCGGATAGTAGTTGCCGACAACCAAGCCAGCTACGGAAACGCGCCCGCTCGTGAAGCCGCGAACCACAACACGAGCCCGCGCATTAATAAGTGAGAAGGGAACTTTAATTCGCGACGCCTGAAAACTTCCGCCGTCATCAACAATCGCCCGGACTGCGACTCCGGGAATTGAAACGGAAACCGCCTCGCGCGGCATGAAGCCGCTCCCGATGACCGCTATCTCGTCCCCGGGAAAAGCATAATATTGCGAGAGGAGTATGTAGTGGGAATCGGCATGAGCAACCGATAGGCCACTCGCTACTATTATGACGAAGAGAACCCCGACTACTGATTTTTTCATACAGTATGAAACGTAATGAGGGCGCATTTGTAACAGACTCGGCAGTAATATGCCCTTTCTAGAAACAAAACCCACCCCCCGACGTGACGTCGGGGGGTGGGTCTATACAACATTCCTACTTCCAGATTGAGAGAATCACGCCCATGAGAAGCAATACCACGAGGTAATGCCCGTTATTGAGAAACCAGAGCTTCCAGCTCTTCCCCTCCCAGAGGACACTGCCGAGCGTTACGGGAGCGACAAATCCAAGCCAGCTCCAAAATCCCGCCATAAGTCCCGCCGACGCTCGGCTGACGGCAAGGTATGATGACGCAAAAATGAGCGAGTGCGCGAGTACATAGCTCATGACGAGTGTTCCAACAAACGCTAAAAGATATGGCGTCGTCATACCTTTGACCTTGGCCTCGCTTAACTGCTGGCCGGTCATGCCGGAAAGCCGCATCCAAAGCTTACCAAAAATCGGTCCGTACCAGAGGAAGCCGACGACCATTCCAGCTACTGCTGCGGCAAGAACCGCAAGATAATTAATGGAGACTATCATGGAAATAAGATGAGAAAATGATAAGTGCCTGTATTATATCAGACGTTTGACTAATCACAGAAAAAAGAGAAAGCCGCCGTCCTGACGCGACGGGGCTTCCTCGTCGCCGAACGGCGGACTGCTGACTTACTGGATCTCGAGCATGTCGAACATGTTCGGAAGGCGCCTCTCGAGCCGCGTGCGAAGCTCGGCATACGCGAAGGGGTTCCGAGCCCCGAGGATGTTCGCTGCGGCCAAAACCGCGTTCTCGGGCGTGAGACAGGTGAGAACCGGGACATCCGATGGCGCGCGAAGCGATGACCAGATGTCTTCGGGGAACTTCTCCCACCCAGCCGGCACGGTAATGACAGGAACATGCGTGTTCCCCGCCAGCGTGGGTCCCGCCCCGTTCGAGCGCCCGACGAAAGCAATCACCACCGGGTCCGCCATGTGCTGCACCATCTCGGTGAGCTCGCGACAGCCTCGCATGGGCTCCTTATGCATCGAGCGAACATGATAGTGGAGCGTGACCTGCGCGCTGAGGCCGAACCCCTTCAGCGCCTCGCCAAACGCCGAGGGGTTGTCCTTGTCCGAGCCGCACCAGACGATGATGTGCTGGCGAGGCGGGAAGATGGCGAAGCGATCAGTCGCCACAGCGACCCGTTCGTAAATCTGCCGCACCATGTCGAGGCGGCCGCCCTTCCGGTAGGCCTCCTTCGACTCATGCCTGCCATCCTGCAGGAGCCGCATCTCGTCAATCGTCACGACATCGGCGAGATAGAGGTTCCGACCTTGGCTGACCCCGAACTCGAGCTTGAAGTCAACGAGCTCAAGATCGGCGGCGAGCCGGAACGCCCTCTCAAGAACGAGGAAGATGTAGGGCGCGAGCTCTTGGATTTTCCCCACCATCCCGAACTCGAGACTCTCTGGCAGCGAGAGCTCCCCCGTGCCCCAGGCGGTTCCGACGGGCTTGTCCGGCTGGTAGAGGTTCATGACACCGTCGGTGGAGAACCTGATGAAGGGATCATCCTTCGGGAGCGTCATCCCCTCGTACTGCTTCCCCGTTGTCTTCAGGAAGAACTCAAGAATGAGGCGCGGGAAGATCATCCCCTCGGGAACGTGCGGGTTCCGCTTCACGTACGAGCCGAAGGCTCGGCGCCGCACCACGACTTCGAGCGGCAGCATTGCGCAGTGCCGCGCGATGAAGCTCTCCTCAGTGAGCTGGCGCTCGAAGGCGACGGGAATCCGCGGGCCTTGCTTCAGGAGCCGGAAGACGTTCGATGCCATCCGGTTCGAGAGAGCCCCTTTGCCCTCGATGACGTCATGCTTCTCGCCGTCGCCGGCGGTGATGTCGTCCTTCGAGAACACCTCAACGAATCCGCGCTCTCCCCCATGTCCGTAGATGATCTTGGTCTTACCCTCGGTCAGTTTCAGGCCACGAGTGCTCATGCGCACCCCTCCTTTTTAATGCAGATTGTTCTCAGGCAGTTCCCTGCCAACCGTGTATGGCGACCATATCACAGAGTCACTTATTTTTGCCAGATCAACGTACTTGCTACAATTATTGACCCGGCGGGGGCTTTCTTGTACACCGAAGACAAGCCGCGCTGCGGCAAAACATCAATAGGAGGCGACACATGGAGCCTTGCTGCGAGCCAGGTCAAGAAATGCAGACAATAGTTGGCGGCGCGTGCCTCGGGACGCTTGCGGGAGGGCTCTTTGCTCTCGAAGTCCTGAGGGTGGGATGGGTCGGTATTACCGTGGAATGCGTCGTGACGCTTGCTCTCCTCGTCACTGCCGCTATCATGCTGAAGGGCGAGGAATCATATCGGGTCAACCCTGCCTGGGTTTTCGTTCCTTTCGGCATCATGGCCGCGGCGAGTCCGCTCGCTGTCTATGCGGCGAGCAGGGAATGGTTCCTCCCGGCCGCGTACGGTATCGTGGTCGCAAGTGTGCTCTCGCAGGTTCTCGGCTGGAGAGCGCTCGGCGAGCTGCTCCTCGACGAGGATCTGAAGCGGTACGGCGCCAAAGGAAGCTTCATTGATCAGAGTTTCATCTGGACCGTTGGCTTCGCCTCCGCTTCTTGGAGGAAGAGGCTAGAGGCCACCGCGGCCATCGCCGCCCTTCCCGCCCTGACGTACCTGCTTCCGGCAGATGAACCAACGCCGCGTGCCTTCCTGATCTCTGCCGCCGCGACCTACACCCTCATGATCGCGGGCGCAGTCCTCTACGCGATGGTGGAGACCGACGACATCGAGGAGTGGCGCGAGTACAACACTTGAGGAAGAACCTCGAAACGGCGAGGGCGGACCGCAGTCCGCCCTCAACTCGTCAAAAATCGACTATAAAGACTACGCTTACTTCTTTAAATTCTTTTTCCGAATGCGGACATGTTTCGGCGTTATCTCAAGATATTCGTCTTCAGCCATAATTTCGAGCCCGCGCTCCAGCGTAACAGCAAAAGGGGGAATGAGCTGAATTGCTTCATCCGAAGCAGCCGCGCGGACATTGGTCAGTTGTTTTCCCTTGATGGGATTTACCCAGAGGTCATTCCCTTTCGTAACGTTTCCGATAACCATGCCCTGATATACATCAACGCCAGCACTGATATACAGCACCCCGCGCTCCTGCAGATTAAACAGCGCAAACCCTGACGATTTCCCGTCAATCATGGAGACCATTGAGCCGACTTCTGTTTTCTTGATTTCCCCGGCATGCGGCAGAAACCCGACAAACCGCGAAGAAAGTATTCCCTGCCCTCTCGTATCTACCATGAACTGGTTCCGATATCCCAAAAGGCCACGCGTGGGAATAGTGAATATGATTCGCATCCGGCTTCCCGCCTCTTTCATGTCGTTCATGACGCCGCGGCGCTTGCCGAGCTTTTCGATGACGGCCCCCGAAAGCTCTGTCGGCACATCAATAATTGTCTCTTCAAAGGGCTCGAGCGTTTTGCCGTCTTCCTCTTTTACGATAACGCGCGGCTGGGAAACCTGAAGCTCGTAACCTTCGCGGCGCATGTTCTCAAGCATGATGGCGATGTGCAGCTCTCCGCGGCCGTAGACGGTAAAATACTCGGATGCACTGAAATCAACCTTCAGTCCCACGTTGATTTCAAGCTCCTTCTCGAGGCGCTCTTTGATTTGGCGGGAGGTAACGAACTTCCCATCCCGACCGGCAAATGGCGAATCGTTGACTAAAAACTGGAGCGAAATTGTCGGCTCATCGATGGCAATTGCAGGAAGCAGCTCCGCATCGGCAAGCGATGAAATGGTCTCTCCAATATCAACGGCGGGAAGCCCGGCAATCATCACGATGTCACCCGCGTACGCTTCGGGAACTTCGCGCTTCTCCATCCCGTGGAAAGAATAAATCTTGGTGATTTTCCCATCGCTGGTCTCCCCAGAAATTTTTCGGACAAACATCATATCACCGACCCTCACGACTCCCTCGTGGATTCTGCCAACGGCCATTCTTCCGAGGTAGTTGTCGTACCCCAGGTTAAACGGCTGCATGCGAAATGGCTTGGTAACATCGGCGGGCGCCGGATGCACGTACATAAGAATCGCATCGAGGAGCGGCGTCAGGTCTTTCGACTCATCGCCGGGGTAGGCTTTTGCGATGCCCTCCCGACCACTCGCGTAAATTGTCCTGAAATTCAGCTGCTCGTCGCTCGCACCCAAGTCTAAGAAGAGCTCATATACTTCCTCAACCACCTCATCGGGCCGGGCCGCAGGTTTATCGATTTTATTGATGACCACAATGGGGATCAACCCCAGTTCGAGCGATTTTTTCAAAACAAACCGTGTCTGCGGCATCGGCCCCTCTTGCGCGTCAACCACTAACAGCACGCTATCGATGGCGCGAAGCACGCGCTCAACCTCAGAACCAAAGTCAGCATGCCCCGGCGTGTCTACGATATTAATCTTTGAATTCTTGTAAATAATGGAAGCGTTTTTAGCATAAATCGTAATGCCGCGCTCCTGCTCCAGCGCGTTCGAGTCCATGCTCGTCCCCTCGCTCACCATGCCGGTTTGGCGCATCATGGCATCGGTAAGGGTCGTTTTCCCATGATCGACGTGAGCGATAATCGCTATGTTGCGAATTTGCATGCGTATCTCTTCAATAATAAGGCGTGCCTTCACGGCACGCGGTACAAAACATATGATAACACGAACGTCGCCGCAAAAAAGCTGTTTCGAATGAATCTATAGACGAAGAGGTCAGGCATGAGGAGCCGCCTGAAGGCGCATCGCCGTCCCTCCGCGATGAGCCGACTGACTTCACCGCGAGAGACACTGAGGATACCCGCGACTTAGTGAAAGCCGCCGGGGAGATGTTCTCCCCGGCGGCGCTTTGTTCACTGCGTGATACCCTGGTCGGCAGCCAGCCGGCCGAAGGTAGAGGAAACTTGAAAGAGCTCCTCAAACGACGTGCCGACCGCCTCAATCTGCGATGGGTCCCCGTTCACCTCCTCCGCGGGGCGCAGTACGATGAATTTCGTGCAAAGATGCCGCACGGTGCTCAAGCGGTGCGCGATAATCAAAGCACTCGCCCCGCTCGAGAGCACCTGTGCAAGCCCCGCCTGCACGACCCGCTCCGTTGATGAGTCAAGGCTGCTCGTCGCCTCATCAATGAGCATGAAGGGCGGACGCTTGATGGCAGCCGCGCCGATCATGAGGCGCTGCGCTTCCCCGCCGGAAAGGCGGATGCCGCGCTCCCCCACACGCGTCTCCAGTCCCTCGGTGAGACGCGCGCCGAATATGTACATTCACTGTCAATAAATTCGGCACGGCGAGACACATGAAGAAGCCCAGCATGTGAAGCGGATACCGGGCTTCTTCATGCTGGGCGCCAAGACAGAACTTCTATCCACCGTGACGGTTTTTGAGATCAGATCATGTTTAGAAATATCGCGTGACCCAGCTCCAGATTCTTCGAGCAAGGGAGGTAGCTCGGTCGCAGACAGCCGGTACACTGAACGCCGTGGGGAAATCGTAGAACTGGGTGCCACAGATTGCACACCCGTAGAGCCTACGCCCCATGAACCGCTGCCGAGCACCCTCGGCTCTATTTACTTCGTAGACCTTCTCGAGCTGGCGAATCCTACCAGTCTTCCCGCAGAGAGGGCATTGATGCACCCTCCTCTTCAAAATCCATCTCGGCATCCTCTATGACCCTCCGTAGGCTGATCACATCCACCGTGAACTCGTTAGTATGTTGCCATAATCGAAAGGAAAAGAAGAGACGAGCTCCTCTTTTCCCGCCACAACTACTATATCCCTATTTGCTACTCCAGGGACTCATCAATTGAAAGTAGTTTCCGTCGGGGTCGGCAAAGGTAGCGATCCACACTCCCTCCATTTCGTATGGTTCTTTGACAACAGCAGCACCGAATGCCTTGATGCGCTCAAACTCGCTCCCAACTTCAGCCGTTTCAAAATTCAGAATGATACGCGCGGGCTCCTTCGCTCGCCCACTTACCTCAGAATGTTTCCCTATTCCAAAAAATGCGCCTCCCGCTTGCCACCCGTACCACTCACCCTCCGTCATATCGGTTGGCTTCCCCAAAACCTTCTCATAAAACTCAGCCAGAATCTTCGGCTGCTCCGACCCCACCATAATTGAATTTAGATTCAGCATGATATGTACTATTATCCGAATAATAACGCCCTTTTATTAAAAACGTGAAATGTACATTGCCCCATCAGTGTCGCTTTAGTAGCCCTCGTACGTACGAAGCCTCGCCTAAATGCTGGTGGCAATCTGCCAGAACGCTCACAATCCGGACAGCCACGGTGGGTACGGGCGTATACCACGGTTCATTCAGCTTCCGCTTAAGGTCAGAGGGCTTAAGAGAAAGAAGGTACCGTTTCGTCTGTCTAGTAACTGCGCGCAAGTAATCTAAATAAATTTTACGGCGCGGTAATTTGAAGCCTTTGACTTGCCCTGGCGTGTGCCCATATCCGGTGTCTTCCGGATCGCGAGGTCGCCCGAATTTCTTATGCCAGCCATCCATGATCCATACCTGTTCACTCCCCGCGAGCTCCGCAATCTGGCAGTCTTCGAGGCGCATAAGATGCCATACAGTCCAGCCGATGCTATTGGCGCGCGGTCGAGGCTGCCACTCGAGATCAGCTACTGAAAGCCTTTTGAGCACCGCTGTCACTTCGACGGGAATCCGATTATACCCGTCTATAACCAATGTGCGCCATTCGTTCATGCATTTATTTTCAACTTTCAGCGGCAAAATGCAACGCGATAAAAACCAAAAGAAGTCGTTGTCTCGGAAAACGGCTCTTAGATAAAACGAAAAAAGTGGAGACGCGGAGAGTACGCTTGTCAGTGATTCACTACTGGATAATTCCCGGACTTTGAGAGAGTATGTACCTCACCTGAATCCGCAAACATTTTCCGAATTCGGGTGAAGCATGTGGGGAGAGCTGATCGCATCGCGACCTTCTCGCCCCACACCCGCGTTTCGTGCCTCTCGGCACACCCGGACTCTCGCGGGAGTCCTCGCTAACGCAGGGAAGGAGTGTTCGTTTTTTGCGGAGTTTTTGCTCTTGGCTTCCGCTTGGGTCAACACACAACCCACGTCGAGCCTCACCTAGGTTTCGGGCCCTAGTCGCCCCGTTGTCAAGCGGTCGCCACAGTCATAACGGCTCGTGCATGTTGTCCTCCTTTCCGAAGGGTGGGCATGTGGCTAGCGCTTCTTCGGCGCGGTGATCTTGTCGAGTGCTTCCTCGCGGCTCTCGCGCACCTCGGGCATGTGGCCCGAGCGGAGCTGGATGATCGTCCGCGCGGCCCCGAGGATCTGGATCACGTTACGCGGATCGATCTTTACGGGCGCACCGTTGGGAGCGGTCAGCGTGACGGTCGCCATGTATGGCCTCCTTGCCGACTGTCTCCACCACAGAAAACGAGGCTTATATAAGCGCCGTTTTCTGTGGTGGAAGGTTTAACAATCTGAAGAGCGCCACTATAGTAGCATACTTAATCATGTATGTCAATGGCACATGCGAAAGCGGACTTTGGGACCGGGATCCAACGAACTCGTAGTCTCCCATTTGCGCTTTGCGTTCAAATGTGCCAGTAATACCGCTTATGAATTGGAAACCGGAAGAGAGATTCTACAGGAGAATCCTGAGTGACTTGAGTCGCGGCGGCATACCCTTTTTGGTAGCGGGTACGTACGCATTTATGCACTATATTGGACGGAAACAGGCTACTAAAGATATAGACATTTTGTGCCGACCGCGCGATGTAAAGCGAGCGCTGAAAGTTTTATCCCAGTTGGGGCACGCCACCGAGCTTACGCACAAGCATTGGCTTGCAAAGGTATACGATAGCCGATTTTATGCGGATATTATTTTTCGCAGCAGTAATAGAAAACTGGAAATAACGAATGACTGGTTTTTGCATTCGCAACCCGCGCGCCTACTTGGCCAAGAAGTCAGAGTGATCCCCCCAGAGGAACTCATTGCGCAAAAGATGTATGTTGCAGGCAGAGACTGTTTCCACGGGCACGACGTATATAGATTACTTCATGCTTTAAGTTTGAATCTCGACTGGCGAAGGCTCTTTAAAATCATGCGTGCTGATTGGCAGATTCTCTATGCCCATCTCATGCTTTTTGACTTTGTGTTTCCAAAAGATTCTCGCAACATTCCGCTCTGGCTCATAAAGGAGCTCCAGAGAAGGGAAACAGATCGAGTAAAAGGATCTCCTCGATTAAAAACAGAGTTCCGCGGAGACCAGCTGTCTTTAGTTGACTATGCCTCTCCTCGGCAGTTAAAAGCCCTGTACAATCACCCTAAGAAACGATAAACAGTATTTCCTATCCTTCATACGCCTCCTGTAAAGTCTTAATATCAATTTTCTTCATCTGGAGCATGGCCTGCATGGCACGCCCTGCCTTTTTAAGATCCTTGTCCCCCAGCATTTCGGGGAGTACTCTTGGAACAATCTGCCAGGAAACGCCGTACTTGTCCTGCAACCAGCCGCACTGTTCCGCTTCTGAAACCGCGGAAAGCTTTTGCCACAACCCGTCAATTTCTTCCTGCTTCTCACAGGTCACGGCAAACGATACCGCCGGCGTAAATTTGAATACTGGACCGCCGTTTAACCCCACGAATCTCATCCCATCAAGTTGAAACTCGATAGTCATCACTGATCCTACTTCCCTTCCCGAGGCTTTTGCTCCCGCTTCGTCGTAACGAAGGATATTTCCGACCTCGGCGGGCCTCTCAACGCTCGTGAATGCTTCAACGTAAAAGTTGGCCGCTTCTTCAGCCTGGTTGTCGAACCATAAGAATGGAGTGATTTTTTGCATAAAAAGTTAATTCTCGCCTAATATATCATATTTATGTAGACGCGAAATATAGACCCTCTGTCGCACTGCCCTCCACCTTGTAATTTTAAAGGCGGTTTGATGTTATCTCCCCGCCCTTTAATTCAACACTCCTTCCCATTCTTGAAAAGGAGCATCGCCGATGCCACGAGTATTCCTCCTGAGACGACCCACGCAGTTGCAATGGATGTGTACTGCGCCAGCGCTCCACTGACGAGCAGTCCCATCATCCCGCCGATGTGATGCGTGACGGACTCGAACGACACGATGGTTGCCCGTTCCTTTGAGGGGATGTTGTCGTGGAGGTATACGTCTTTCAGAGGCTTCCACACCCCCCTCCCGACTTCGTGGATGAGAAACGTGCCGAGTGCTGCTGGCAACCAGTGGAAAGCTATCGTCGCTGCGATGCCACCACCGATGACTATTTGCGTGAGTGCCAGTGCTCGCCTCTCGCTTCCAACCCTTGCCAAGAACTTTGGAGCAAACCACGCTCCCAGCATCATGGCGAGCGCCATGCTTGAGAAGATGTAACCGAGAGTTGCCTTCGACTCGATGAACTGCGAGAAGAACGGCTGCCATTGCATGTTTGGCGCCATCACCGCAAAGAACTGTGCAGTGCCCATCAAGAGAACGAAGCGTATGGCTTTATGCCGCACCCCATAGTGGATGCTCGTCTTTGCAGTGTCTCTCATGGCAACAAGTCCTCCTGCAACTGAGAATGGCTGCCGCACGAAGTACTCCTCCTTCATCCAGGCAAGAGCCAGTACCAGTGTCACAAAGAACACACATCCTCCACCTACCCAGGGAAGGGCGATATTGACATCAGCAAGATACGCACCTGCGACAGCTCCTATGATGCTGCACCCGTGCATGATTTGCTGTTCTTTGGCGAAGATGCCAGTGAGCGATCCCTCGTACCCGTGATGTCTCAGCTTGTCCACAAGCCACGCCTGGAAGGCACCACTGGCAAAGGTGTGCCCGATAGCCGCCAGAGCTTCAGCGAACGCGAACTGCCAAAAGGTTTCTGATGCGGCGTAGAGGAACATACTGATGGCGAAGAAGGAGCAGGCCGCAACGAATGAGGCTTTCCGCCCGAAGACATCAGCCATTGCACCCGTCGGGATCTCGAAGAGAAAGAGTGTCGTAAAGAAGACCATATTGACTAGATTTGCCTCGAAGAGGTTAAGTCCTTTCGAGAGAAGGAAGGTGACGTAGGTCGCGTTGATGAACGAGATTCCCAGGCGGTAGAAAGCGGTGAGCAGCAGGTAGCAGCGAATCGTTTGCTCGACTACTTGTGGTGAGCTTTGTCGAACCATTCTTCGTCTCCCTATTGTTTAGTTGTTAAACAGCTAACTAGATAAACCAAAAAGTCTCGGCCTATCTAGCCGAGACTTTCTTGGGTTGTTACTAAAATGAGTTCTTAACTCGTTAGAGTATTAAAACCAAAACTGCCTTGGCTAAATAGACAAAATCCCACCTCGATGAGAGAGGGCATGACGAACCAATTAGCCTTGTAGCAGTTACGGGTATTCATGATGTGCGAAATATAAATAACATATTCCAGTTAGATTTGTCAACGCTCCCCCAAAACAAAAATCCTAGAATGAGTAAATTTTATCCGATCGTGTAAAATTTACTCGCTGACCATTGATACTCGTATTCATGATCTTGCCATATTCATTATCTCGCATCGAGGAATTTTTCTCATGAGAAGTAGAAATAAGAGGGCCTCGCACGGTGGGGTCACGCGACCCCCTTATGCAAGGCCCGATCGTTGGCACGCTGGCTACGCCGTCTTCTCTTCTCGAGGCTTTCTCAGGCCTCGCTTAGGCATGATACGACTGGTGCGCTCTCGAATGTGCTGAACTGCAGCACCGAACGGCTTACCGAGCACCTCTTGTGCCAGTTCTTCCTGAAGAGTGTGATCAAACCTTACGAGATGCAGCACCGCCAGGCTGTAGCCGATGCGCCGGTCCCGCGGCCGAGTCAAGTCCATCAACTCGACCACCTTCGGAGAGAGTCTCAGAAGCGAAATATGCTGGCCGGCCCAGCTGCCGGTACGGCCGAACCTCGCGGCGATCTCGGGATGGGTAAGCTGCGGAAACCTCCGCTGCATCTCGAGAATTTGTGCCAGCACTGCGAACTCGTCCCGACCCCCATCCTCGCTCGGGGACGGAGTTACGGTCGCTGTCTCCTCCACCTCTGCCGCAGCCGGCGGGTGCGCTTCTACCACCGGTGGCGTGACTTCTGGCACCGGAGCAGCTGCAACAACGGGGCCATTAGATACAGGAGCCTCCTCCACCTTAGCTGGCGGAGGCTCGGCTGCTACGACTTTGCGGTTTGGAGAAGTCACCGCCGCCTCAGTCGGTGCTAGGTGCTCGAGAGCGGTGTGACTATCAGGTACCGCTGTAACCACTGGCTTCCCAATGGGAACAGCCGCGCCGTTACTCTCGCGGACCTCGTGAGGCGCCGGTGCTGCCGGAGCCGGCTGGGGACGTGGAGCATGTTCACGAAGAACTCTTTCCCCGTCCCTTTGGTGCTGGCTGCAGAACCCGAAGATCGAATCTTGCGAGAGACGCGGATGCTCCGCGCGAGACACCACGCAAGCGGCACAGAGCCGCCACGGCGACTCGCACTTCTCCTCTCTGCAGCCACTCGGGTTATGCTCAGGACTGCCCGAGAGCCGCGTGCACCCCTCGTGGTTCACCTCTCCTCCGCCCAAAAGCGGGCAGGAAAAGAGACGTTCAACGACTCGCACTTGCCGTTCGGTATCTTGAGGCCTGCGGGCAAACCCCCTTCGATCACCGAAACGAACCTGGGTCATCTCTCCCACCCCTTTCGCGCGGATAACCTCTTTCTTCCTTTGTACCATAAGGAAGGAGAAGACCTAAACCGCAATTTTCAATACCCCAAGTGACTAAAGCCGCTCCTTTTGCTCAATGAGGATTTTCACCCCCTCTTCCCCCATTCGCGTTACCACAAGCTCCTTCCACCGGTTGTAAAACGGAAACTCCGTTTTTCTTTCGATTGATTCTCGCGTATGCGGTTTATTGAGAAATACATAATTCTCTCTGTGAGCCTTCCAATGGTCCGTCCTATCTTGGTAATACATAAGTGGTGAATATTTGTATGAAAGGAGGGATTGCAACTCCGGAAACATTTTATCAAAGTTGTGTAAAATCTCGGTATACCCGATCACTGATCGCAACGCCGAGATATTCCCTCCGAGAATCTCATGCAGGCTTTCGCAATACGCATCGAGCTTATCCGCATACGAACCAACCTTTGCCTCTATGCAATCTTTGCGCAATGCATGATACAGCAATTCCTTGTAGCGATACCCTCCGATGCGTTCGGGGAATTGACCAGACAATTTTTCAATGGCGGCCGCTTCATCATCGTCAATCTTTTCTAACTCATCTCTGGTCATTTGATATTTGTGGCCGAGCTGGACATCGCCCGTGATCATTTCGGCATCATCGTGCACCAATGCGAGAATCTGCGCTTTCTCGGCGTTGCAGTGAGGCAAAACATCCCTCAGTACCGGTGCAAGATCTTCGACAATAAAAGACACTCTTAGTTCGTGATGCCAGAGCGTGAAACGGTAAAAGAATACCTCAAACATTGAGTACCGTGTAATGCTCTGTAAGCGTTCTCCGCGCGATGGCGGAAATGCTTTTAAAATCTCCAAAAACTCCATAAATCAAATATAGTCTCTTGGTTCGAAAAACTCGATCGGCATTCGTACTCAGTCAATTGCTTCAGCTGTAAAGATGAAGAGACCCCAGCACGCGAGCCCATTGTGCTGGGGTCTCTTCATGCTGGGGCCGATCGGCTCAGGCGGCGAGCACCTCACGGATCTGCCGCGCCGTCACTTGGAGCTCTTCGTCCGTGACCGCCGCGGCAGCCTCGGGCTCGTTGGCCTGACGGAGCAGCTCGCGGAGGAGATCCGGCTCCTCGAAGTAGGCGAGGGCCACATCGAGAGGCCTCTCGCCATCCCTGAGTCGGAAGGGACGGGGCGTGTCGGGGTTGGGGTCATCCCCACCCGTCGGCGAGACGTGGAAGTGCCCACCGACGCTGAAGGGGTCGAAGCGGAGCACCTGGGTCTCCTTGCCAGGCACACCGACGACGATCGTCGTCCGAACGATGTCGTCGTCGCGACCTTCCTGCCGCCGGTTCGGATGGAACAACACCGTGAGATGTCCCGTCTGGAGCTGGGTCCATCCATCGTGTGCCTCGGGCATCACTGCCGGCATCCTCTGTGCCATCGCCGCCTCCTAGGAGGAAATTATCCGGCCCATCGCCGAATTTATTGGAGCATACCGAAGCACCTCTACTCCGTCAATTTAAGTTTTCTTGTTGTGCACAAAAGAGAAAAGCCGCCCCTCCGTCGCGAGACGAAAGTTTGGCTCTTCGTCGCGCGCTGAGGAGCGGTTACTCGCTCTCTGGGGACGACAGCACCATCCCCTCCCTACGAACCTCGTCGAAGTGAATGAGAATGGGCAGCCACCCTTTGCCACCTTCGTAATCGCTGAAGTACTGCCCCTCGACGAGGTGGTACCGCCGGTCGA
>CAZOFN010000002.1:18432-26620 GCA_964579195.1 uncultured Candidatus Saccharibacteria bacterium
CCGGTCGAGGCGACGGAGCTCTGTCACCCTCAGGAGACAGTTAGACTCCGCGTGCCCATCGGAGTGGACGAGGGTGCAAGCAGCCTTGCCGCGCGAGTGATAGGCACCGAGAAGGGAAGAGAGGCCCGCATCTTTGATTTTCTTCATGTACTGCATGACGTCCCCCTTCTGACTCGCGGCATGATTACTCGACAGTAAAGCTAAATAAGCACAAGTGCTTTATTTTGTAGAGGGTTCTCCCTATTGGGCGAGTTCAGAACTATCAATGGGAGTATCTTCGCCGGAAAGTTGGATAACTTGAGCCTCGCGAAATAGAAAAGCCTCGCACAGAGAAGCCGTGTTTGGCTTTTCCACGCGAGACTTGAACTCGCACAGAGGACGCCGCTACACCCCGCGGATGAGCCTACCCCCTTCGATCGTATAGGATCGCAACTCGAAGTCGATTGCCAGCATCGGGATAGGGATGGCGGATGGTGGCATCATGGCAACTCCAGTCGGAAGTTCCCGATCGCCACGCTCACCTTTGAAGTGAGCGCTGACGATTCTGATTCTCGCCTCGCCAGGCTCCCCGGGGGAAATCGCAGCACAGCGTACCCCATCGATCCAGACTCCTACGACCTGTACGTCGGGCCGTCGAGGGTGCTGCTCGACAACAAAAGTAACCTGGTTCATAACCCCTCTCCTATGTTGAAAGCCACTTCGATGACGCCGTCCTGGAGATACTCTTGGACAAAGGCCACGAGAGCTTCCTTGCCCTCTGGCTTGATCATGGACCCTCCTTAGATCGGATTATTGTAACGAACTCTTAAACGCCCGACGCTCTCCTGAATCTCAAAAATTTTTTGAAACTTAGAAGAACGTGGGAGCGGCTCGCATGACTTCTGCGAGTCCGCTCCCGGGGCCATCACGAACGAAGCGGACAGTCGAACTCATATGGACGTTCGCCTGCGGGCAGCTCAACCTCGATGCCGAGGGTGGTTTCGTGATTTGACACCAACCTCCCGACGGCCTCGTAGGCCGTACTGCCGCTTTCCCAGTGCTCGGGATGACCGTCGAGACAGGCATGGAAACCACTGCCTCTTCGCGTGACCACGATTTTTTGCAAAGTTCCCTCCTTAAGTTCAGTAAAAACTAAAATAGCACGGAGGTGCTATTCTGTCAAAAGCTCCGGCGGTTGGCTTGTCCGTCCGGCAGGCGGGGCTACGCCGATTATAATCTTCAAACCTCGCTTGGGTGGACGCCTTCCGAACCATGAAATGGGAGGAAGCGCTGCCTGCACCTGAAGCTACTATACGGCAAATTAAGGAGTTAATCGCTCTTGTCTGACAAGTCGGGTAAAGAAGTGATTTTAGGCTAATTAGCTTAAAAATGAGGCTAATTGACCTGTTTGCTGTATTGATTTTTACCTCTAAATCGTCTACTATAATGTTATCACGACGAAAGGGCACTTCCCTGGGTTCCGTCCCTCGGCGGTGCTTTTTCATTTTTGGGCTTCTTTTGTGTACTCCAATTTTTGCCTTAAGTTATTTATGAAATCAATTTTGTCTTTCGCCTTCTTTCGAAGGAGCACGGAACACTTATCGTGCGATGGTGCGAGCACCACTTTTAGCTTTCCTTTTTGGTAAAGATGCTCCACTAGCGAGTAAAAGTCACCATCGCTCGTAACAATCACTGCTTTATCATAAGAGTTAAACCCCAATATGGCCTGGAGGACTAAATCCGCATCTACATTTCCTTTTGGCTTACCATCTTTGGGGATTAATAGAGGTTTGAAAACTAAAATATAGCTGCACTCTTGTAGTAATTTATAGAGCCTTTGATTCTCTGGCATATAGCCAATAAAAAGATAGGCCTTTTTTACACCATATTTTTCTTTGAGATAAACCCGGAATCTTTTGTAATCTAAGCTCCAACCCAGCTCCTTAATGCCAAAATGGAGATTTTGACCATCAATATAGGCGTAGTTGTTTTCTTGAATTTTCATCACTCCAATAATAGCTGAGTGCCACCATCCGTCCAACTCTTTACATCTGGTGGTGCCGATATTAAAACCTATTTCTTAGTACAGTAATAAAATATATGCCACCTGATTTCTCAGATGGCATGGTTAGGGTTTTCTTCCCATGATTCTCTTCCCCCTTGTCGGCGGCCGGGCTCGCGCCCGCTGCGACGTCAGTGTTGCGTTATGTTTCGCTCGTGCTCGACTGCGTCCGCTCCCACTCGGCGTACCGCGCCTCTGCCTCATCGTACGTCCTGAGGTTCAGTTCCTCAGCGATGAGGTTGAGAACGCGATGCCGGTCGCGGTCGTACTCGAGCTTCAGAAATGAGAACCCCTCGAAGTTCCCGTTTTCACATTGATAGGCCGCCCGACGTAACCTGGCCCGCTCATCACGTGAACGCTCCTTGGCCTGAGCGTTCTGCACCCAGCGAGGCAACCGGTGATTCATGAGATGTCTCCTTTCGAAGAACGGACCTGAGAAGTTGCGAGATTGTGACAAAACTAAAATAGCACGAAAGTGCTATTTTGTAAATGTTGGCTCCGGCGGTAGACCTGCCAATCCGGCAAGCGGGCTTGCCCGCCGCGGCGGGATTCGAACCCTCCTTCGGCGGGTAAACTTACGACCTAGTGGTTACATATAACTAATCTTCAAACCTCCGGCGGTTGGATTCGAACCAACGACCCGCTGATTAACAGTCAGCTGCTCTGCCGCTGAGCTACGCCGGAGGTTTGAAGATTACTGAGAAGTCAAAATTGATTTCAAGAACTCGCGACCAACACCAGATTTTAGGTACTTTTCACGCTTTCGCGCAAGCATTCTATCGAGTACTTCTTCCCTATAAACAAGTTGGAACGGGCCTCGATTGATAGTCGAAGAAGTAGCAATGGATCCTCTGTTGTGCTCTTTAATGCGTCTATCAAGATTGCTTGTAATGCCTATGCAGAGTCTCCCGTTTCGTTGACTTTTCAAAGCACAAAATAAAGTACATAAACTCTGCCGCTGACCTGCCTGCCGGCAGGCGGGGCTGCGTCAGAATATTTGTACCTGGACAGTATAGAAAAACTTCGCCGAGAAATGAAGATGCCCGCCTCCGCGCCTGACGCGCGCGGAGGCGGGCTGTCACAAAGCCTCTAGCCGGCGACGATGTCATCCCACTCGATCGTGGTGCCGTCATCCTGCACCAGGGTGGTCTTCCCCGGCGTCGTCCGGATGATGTCGTCCACGTCGATGTCGTACTCGGCCTTCAGCATCGCCCAGGTCATCGGGCCGGTGTGGCCGTCCGGCTTGATACCGTGCTTGGCCTGGAGTGCCCCCACGATGGCGGCATGTACTTGGCCGTAGATGCCATCAGGCACGAAGCTTGAGACACTGAGACCTTTCTCGACCAGCGCCTCCTGGTAACGCTGGACAGCCGCGCCCCTTGACCCCTGGTTCATGAAACGCGGAACTTCTTGCACTGCGTCGCTCATGGACTCCTCCTTCCGCGGCACTTGCCGCAATCGAATTGGTTTAGAAACTTAAGCAATTCAGAGAGGCGCTGTCAATCACGCTTCAACTAAGTTTTGAACTCGGCATGAGTGTCTGTTACAGTATTCGAGAAGCACCATTAAAGGAGGACGGCATGAAAGGAAGTGTCCTCGCAATCTTCATTGCACCCGAAAAAGGTGCTCTCATGGAGACCGTCCACGAGGTCTACGCCAGCAGAGCGTCAGGTCTCGAAGGCGACCGCTACGGCCAGGGCCGAGGCTCATGGTCAACCACCGGCAGAACGCACCGGCAGGTATCTCTGATAGCTGAAGAGGCGATCGGGGCGGCAAATCGGGAACTCGATCGGCCATTTGAAGCTTCCGAGACACGGCGAAACATCCTGACTCGCGGGATCGACCTTAACGTGCTCGCTGGGCGAACATTCCGCATCGGCGGCGCGCGACTTCGCGGGACAAAGCTCTGCGCGCCGTGCCAACGGCCTGCGAAGCTGGCCGGCGAAGAGGCGCTCGGGGTGGCGTTCGCCGAGGCCTTCGAGGACCGAGGAGGGCTCTGTGCGGAAGTCATTGAAGATGGGCTGATTCGCACAGGCGACGAAATCGTTCCCGAGGAATAGTTCAGGCAATCCGGCTGCAGCGAAGGAGGTGATACTCACTGCGGCCGGATACAAACTTGAGGATTCTCAACTGATGATGGGAATTTCAAATTTGTACAGTGATACACCAGCTCTTGACGAGAGCACCGTTTTGCTGCTTTTGTAACGCTAGCGGTTGAGCACTAAGAAAGGAGCACCCGATGCCGGGACGCGAGATACTCGGCGGATACTTCTGGTACTGCCAGTACTGTGCGCACGACGGCTCGTGCGCGCTCCTCCATCACGAATACATGGGCGTCCCGCGCGGCGGGGACGAAATCCTCCGTCGTGGATACGGCCACTCTGAGAACTTCATCGGACTCTTCACCCTGTTCCAGCGGGGACGCATCGTCTCCCAATGCCCGGGGAGAATCGTGGCCAAGGACTCCGTCTTCTTTCCGCTCGCCTGCCGATGCAGCACCGTGGTGAACGACGGCTTCTGCCAGAAGTTCACCTCGACCGAAGCCGGTCGCGAGCGCTTCGAAGCCGCCGAGCGAATCGCGGCAGAGCGTGGAATTGAACTTTCGAAGGTTCCCCGGCACGATCTCCCCCACCCGCCGGATCCCGCGTATCAATCGGAAGTGACAGACTGGGAAGAGGTTCCAGAGGGTAACTGAGACTGCGTCTTCATCCATGAGGACGGAGTGAAACAGGTGACGTTCGAGTTCAAAGGGTGGCCAGCCCCGGCGAGGAGCGCAGCATGCGCTTTTGGCGGGACGGGCTGATGTTTTTAAAACCAATATCTCAACAATTCTCTCAACATCACGCTATAGCATTGTATTGTACCAAAAACAGATTCAATTGAACGAGATACATCCTATTTTTTTCCATCTAAATTGCGTCTCATCGCAATCCGAAACTACGAAGAGAAGGTAAATGTTCTACTAAGTGGTTATGAGCCTCAAGAGATTTGCTTCCCCCTTTACTGCTAATTTTCCACAAACCTTACTGCGCTTTCTCAAACGTACAACTGAGAATTCCGTTTATACTAAAACACGCTATAGCATATTTTAGTGAACCCAACCTTAAAGGGTATTAGGCTTCTCCAATGCTCTTTCTTTCTGGATGACTATGCATCGCTGGAGTTCAGAGATGCCCGAGTTCATCAATTTTGTGGTCGTGCAAAAAGAGAAGCACGAGACCGACTGCAATGCTGAGAACTGCAACCCCAACCGTCTCGTATCCGAAAAAATAATATTCAATCCAATCAAGCGCCACCCAAACGCCTCGCCAAATGAGAACAAGGCCAACTACTACGTATAAACTTCCTCCAACCCGCTTCAAAATGTGCCGCATATCGTTTAGTTAGAAATTAGACATTAGGAATTAGAAATTACGCTCTCATGTCTCCGAACATGAGAAAGGTCAGTACCCCTCTAGCTTACGAGAGAGTGTATGGAGGCGCATCTTCTCGATGGCCTTTGCCTCAATCTGCCTAATACGCTCACGCGTGACGCCAAACTCTTTCCCCACCTCCTCAAGCGTGTGCGTAATGCCGTCATCAAGGCCAAAACGCATACGAAGAATACGCTGCTCTCGCGGCGTCAAGTCGTTGATAATCTCCGTCACCTGCTCGCGAAGAAGCCTCCGCGCTGCTGACTGCGAGGGCGAAAGCGTCTTTTCATCAACAATGAATTCACCAAGGCGCGAATCCTCATCCTCGTCGTCTCCCACCGGGGTTTCAAGCGAAACCGTCTCCTGCGAAATTTTCTGGATATAGTGCACCTTCTCAACATCAACACCCATCTCAGCGGCAATTTCCTCCGGCAGCGGCTCGCGGCCCAAATCTTGCAAGAGGCGCCGTTTTACCTGTTGGAATTTGGAAATGGTCTCCACCATGTGGACGGGTATGCGAATCGTGCGCGCCTGGTCGGCAAGCGCTCTCGTGATGGCCTGGCGAATCCACCATGTTGCATACGTGGAAAACTTGAATCCCTTTCGGTAGTCAAATTTCTCCACTGCCTTAAAGAGGCCGATATTCCCTTCCTGGATCAAATCAAGCAGTGTTAAGTGCGGCGACCGCCCGACATATTTTTTGGCGAGCGACACCACGAGCCGGAGATTGGCCTGTGTTAACTTCTTCTTGGCATCCTCATCGCCCCTTTCGATTTTTCGCGCAAGGTCTTTTTCCTCATCCCCCGTCAAAAGCGAGATGCGCCCAATTTCGCGAAGATACATCTGCACCGAATCAGAAGACAGGTGCTCCAGGTCCACCTCTTCGCGGGCCCTTCCTCTTTTCTTTCCGGCAGGGGGAGCCACCGGGGGTACATCGAGAAACTCTCGCGTTTCCAGTACTTCGACGTTTCCCTCCTCGAACTTCTGATACAGAAGTTCCAAGGTATCCAAATCATTCTCAATCAGCGGGAACTCCTGGAGAATTTCCGCATACGTCACAAAGCCGCGCTCCTTTCCGCGCTTTACGAGCTTCTCTATCTTTTGCTCCACCGTCGAGGCTTCTACCGCTTTTGGCTTTGCTCCGCTGCTCGGTTTTCCTTTGCCACGGGCACCCCGAGCCTTTCGTGAAGCAGCCGCGCGGATTTTCTCCTTTTTTACGGCTTTCTTTTTTCCCGGCTTTTTCTTTTTTCGCATTTTATGGAAGCAGACGCTTTATCCTCGCGAGCGTAGCACTTTTCTAGCCAAACACGAAGAGGCGCGGTATTTACCTACCCCGATCGGCATCCTCAAATATTGAGGCCTGTGAGCCGCTCACTTACCTCTTTAAAGTCTATCAAAAGCAATGAGAGACGTGAATTATCGCCGGCGCGTTCCGCCTCCCGAATAGCATTCTGGAGAAGGAGAAGCCGTTCCTTTAAGCGTTCGCGTTCCACCGCCAGAATGCATGCCGCAATTTCAGCTTTAACGTCCTTCACGTTGCCAAAAATCCCCTCCACTTCGAAGAGCACTCGGTCGAGATAGGCTCGCCATTCATCCGGAACTCGGGAAAGCAGGTCCAGCGCATCTGCTTCAGACCCTTCCACATCAATTACCTTGAAAATCTCACCATGAGGGTTCATAGCCAAGACGAGCGATGCATCATGCCCCTTCAGGATGGTGCGCGCCTCAGGGTAGAGAAAGAGCGACCCTAAAATACGCTCCTCCAGCTTCTGAATCTTTGTGATAACACCCCGCTCGGCTCCCCTGCCTCCCTCAGCAGGTGCGCGTTTTACATCCTGCATATGCTGGTTTTCTGAAACAGACTGATACCTTCGGAGCTCGACCCATACCGCCTCTTCCTTTATGCCAAGATGTTCTGCAATTTGGGCGACCCAGTGCGCCTTTTCGATTTCGTTTGAAATTTTGGCCACCTCCGGCAGGAGGTACCTGCTGAATTCCTTCTTTGACTCCGGCGTTCTCAGATTAAACTTGGCGAGTGCGCGCCCCAAATAAAACTCCATGAGCGATTTTGCTTCCTCGACCGCGGCAATCCAAACGGCAGGGTCTTCAAGCACCGCTTCCGCTGGATCTTTTCCCTTGGGAATTACGGCGATCTTTCGATTGAAGTCGTACTCAGCCGCCAAATCGAGACTCCGCCGTGTTGCCGTCTCTCCTGCTTCATCGGTATCGAACGATGCGACAACGGTATCCGTAAGCCGCCTGAGGGCCTCAAGATGCTTGGCTGTTAGTGCTGTCCCCGAGACTGCCACCGTCTCGGCCACACCGGCCTGGTGTGACATTATTAAATCCATCTGCCCCTCCACCACCACGCACCGATTCTTCTTTCGGATTGTCTCTTTTGCCTTATCGAATCCGTAAAGAACGCGTGACTTGTCGTAAATTAGTGTCTGCGGCGAGTTGACATACTTTGGCTCATCGGTCGGCTTGCCTCGTTCAAAAATCCGGCCGGAGAACCCCACGACCCTGCCGCCCGAATCGGCAATGGGAAACATGATGCGGTTCCGGAAGCGGTCATAGTATGAGTTCATGCGCCGCTCGTTTTTAATCCCAAGTCCCGACTGCACGAATTCATGCTCGCTGAATCCCCTCTGCTTCAAGTGAGTCCAGAGCATATCCCAGCCATCAGCCGCATATCCTAAGCGAAATGCCCCCATAGTCTCCGGCGTCATCCCGC
>CAZOFN010000002.1:26630-28416 GCA_964579195.1 uncultured Candidatus Saccharibacteria bacterium
ACTCCCCCACTGCCGGTGTTTTCTTTAAATTTAGCTCAAAAAACTTTACCGCCGCTTCGGAAATGGTGTACATGCGCTCGCGCTCCGAGCGGGCACGCGGGTCTTCACGCACAAGTTGCACGCCGGTTTTCTCTGCAAGCTGTTTCAACGCCTCCCGGAACTCAATATTCTCAATTTCCATCAGGAACTTGAACGCATCACCCCCTTTGGCGCACCCAAAACAGTGCCAGGTTTGTCGCGTCGGCGAGACCATAAACGAGGGGGTTTTTTCCGAGTGGAATGGGCAGAGCCCCTTCCAATTGACGCCCGCCTTCGAAAGCTTCATATACGACTGGACGAATGGCACAATATCCAGCCGCGATTTTATTTCCTGGATGACGGGATCAGACATTACAGTAAAACGATCTAAGGCTCATAGACCCGAAGCGTACTAATAGTCTACATAGACCCACATCCCTTCTTTTTTGAAGCGCCTAAGCTCCCTCCCTTTCACCAACTTTATCAATGCAGGGGATAATGCGGACTGGGGATAGATATGACCGTACTCCTTGAGCTTTTCACACACGGCTTTAAGAGCACGCTCCTCCTTAAAAAAACCATCCGACCTGAGTTCTCGAATATATCCCTTAGGACCGTTCGCATTAGTTTCCTCTCTAGAGGATTTCGAGGTAGGCGCTTCTAGACTCGGATTTTGCTTATGGCCACCATAGAAACCCACTAAAGTCCGTACATCTTCCAGCGAGCCAGTGATGGAGACCTTAACCCCATTCGGCAGAACTATATTTGCTTCTGGCATAGGCATAAATCCCACAATTATATCTCTACACCCGCGGCAAGGTGCAAGATAAGCTGTTCAGTTGGATAATGCACTGCATTGATAGAAGTCACGAATCCTCTATCTCGCAAATTTTTAACTACAGGCCTTAAGGTATTACCAGGGAGCTTGAGTTCTCGCTCAAGCTCTGCGTTATCAGCTCCTTTTGCTAATTCCTCTTTCCCAGGAATAAATTTCCATCCCTGTTTAGCCACCAAATATACGGCAACTTTTTTAGTGTTAGCGAGTTTCCCAAAATGATCGCCCAAAAGAATCTTACCCACGTCAGAATATTTCACGTATTGAGCGACAACTCTCTCAACCACATCCTCTTCAACCTCTGCCTGTTTTACAAGTAAATTCTGTAAACTCATGTTTTTATTATGCTTCCCTCGCATGCCTTTAAACACAGACTCATGCGGGGAAAAGTGTTAGTTTATAATGATGAACTGAGTTTAGCATAATTGGATGGTATGTCAATCACCTGTTTTAGCCTTATTTTCTGATAGAGTATTTCCATTTAGAGTCATCGCCAATAACACGACCCAGTTCTCTGTTTCTCAAGAATCTCAAAAGCGCCTCAGGGAGGGAATTCTTCGGGTAGTTGTACCCCCTCCGTCGTAGCTCTTCATAAATTTCCTTCTGTCCTCTTAACTCATCAAAAAACCCATCGCTTATTAGGAGGCGGAGCCCTCCTGAGAGTCCCTTAAAATCCAATAAGTCTTTTGTCCCATCTCTCACAAGCGCTATCTTGTGTCCTTGCTTAGAGCGTAAAAGGAACCTTGTATTAAAGAAATACGCAAAGAGCGTGGGGCGAATCTGATCCTGTATCTTCATTTCAAAATTGGAGATTAGCTCATCAACTTGGTTTAAAACTTCCTTTATTGCTATGTAGTCAGGTTTTTGTGCCATATCACTATGCTTCCCTCGCATGCCTTTAAACACAGACTCATGCGGGGAAAAGTGTTAGTT
>CAZOFN010000003.1:0-6029 GCA_964579195.1 uncultured Candidatus Saccharibacteria bacterium
ACAAGGCCTCGCCCACCATGATTTTCTTTTTTCCATGTCGCATGTCGCATGTCGCGTGTCGCCATCAATAGTTGCCCCGAGGAGTAAAGCTGGTTGCCAATGTGGAAGAAGCGATGAACTGTCCGGGCATCCTCGATACAATCCGTATAGTAACCCTCACCGACTCGCGGCCTTCAAAGACGAGCCGCGCTACATTGAACTCTTGAACTTCAACAGCCTCCGATGTGAGAGGAAACGACGCTGCTCCTTCACGCTTTACATAGAGGCGCCCGTTATCAAGATAAAAGTCGGCGAAATTCTTCGCTTCCGCGCTTACCGGAGCAACCGATGTCTCAAGTGAAACCTGCCCGTGAGGGTCGTTCAAGATACTCGTTGGCGTATACACACTTTTTGCCTCACGAATTTCGCGAGAGAGGGCAGTCATGGCGCTCCGGGCAGCCGATGCCACGTCGCGCTCACTCTGCAGCTTCCGGTATGCAGCGTGAACCACGAGTAACGTGCGAATCAAAAAAACCGAAACGAGCGCGAAAACGCCGATATAGACGATGATTTCCACCAGCGTAAACCCCCTTCGAGCGACAAGGGACAAGAGACAAGAGACAAGGCCTCGCCCACCATGATTTTCTTTTTTCCATGTCGCATGTCGCATGTCGCTAGATTAGTTCTGCAAGAAATTCGTAAGATACGTGACCGAAGAAACTGAAGTGGTGGCGCTCCTCAACCGCCACGAAACGGTAATGGTGAGTTTTTTCGTACCCGCATCAACGTATCCACCAGTCTCCACGATCCGGTCGGTACCGCTTTCACGATTTACCGAATCAAGTTGGATAGTCCGCTCATAGCGACCGGCGATATATGACTGAGACGCCGTCCATATGCCCCATGTAGTGGTCGCCGTGAGGTAGTGCGGAATTCCTGTCGTAAGGGATGCAATATTTCGCGACCAACTTGCATCCCGCAACGCCCGCATTCCCTCAACCCCTTCATCGAGAATGAGCGTCGCCTCAAAACGAGCTCGTTCCTCCTGCACCAGGCGAAGAGAGGTCTGAATGACTTCTCCGAAACCAACAATGAGAAGAGTGACAATCGTGACCGCCACGACTACTTCTACGAGACCAAACCCCCTCTCCCGAATCAGGAAGCATGAATTATGAATCAGGCAGCGGCGCCGGATTCTTTTACGAGAATTTTTCGTATTCTTCATTCCTGATTCCTGATTCATGATTCGGATTATTGAACGACCATGGTTCCTCCGAATGCGTTGACCGTTGTGGTTCCTGCGGCGGTATACGATGCGATATCTTTTGTCACCCCGCCGTCAATAATAGAAATCATGACCGCTTTTGTGTTTGTGCGACGGTCTCTATCAACAGAGAGCGTGGTGCTCGATGCAGAAAGTTCTGTCGTGTGAACGCGGAGGGTCTGGAATGAGCCGTATACATTAACTGCCCCGCTCCAGTCGCAATCCGTCCAGGGAGCACCCGAACATACGGAGGCGCGCGGCACGTCCGTCACTACATCAGCATCCGGCGGGCTTGAGAAACGGAAGCGAAGCGTTGTCGCACTCTGAACGCTCCAACCGAGAATAAAGTTGACATGTCGCGCATCAACGAAACGAGTGTTCTCCGGCGGCAACCCCTCAACTTCCGACCGCGCTTCACCCGAAGCCTCAATAGTGACTACCCGAACACTCTCACCGACGGAAAGTGAAACGGTACCGATACTGGCAGTGTGACCCGTGAGACGATCAAAGAGCACGTCGGTCCCGCCTCCGGCAAACGAGATTGACCCAATCAGGACGGAACGCGGCATCAGAGAGACTTCGTTGGCTGGGGCCCCAGCAATGTACGAAGTCCCTTGAAACAGCGTTATGCGATCTGTCTCAAAGTGAACGCCATATTGTGCATCGGACTCCGATGCCAGAGTACGTGCCTGTGCCAAACGAAGAATGGAAAGAACCTGCACCACCGCTGCATCGAGCTCGCCTCTTTTCCGAAATTCCGTCAAAGAAGAGAATACGGCAACACCGAGGAGAAATACGAGCGCAAGAACCACGCTGACTTCAACAAGCGTAAAACCTGTCGCTTTGCTCCTTTTATGAGTTACGGACGTTCTCAAATTACGAATACGGCGTGCAGTACTCAGTGCTGTGCAATTTTTACTCGTAATTCGTGCCATATTAGTAACTTATGGGAATGGGAGAGAGGGGCGCGCCATCTTAGAACCCCTTGCCAATTGAAGAGTAAAGGGGCTGGATCATCGAGACGGCGAAAAGACCGACTGCAGCCCCAATAAAAATCATCATCACGGGTTCAATGGTAGAGGAGATGTTTTTTGTGGCGGTGGCAACCTCCTCTTCGTAAAAGAGCGCTACACGAAGCAGCATGCGCCCGAGCGTTCCCGTCTCCTCCCCCACCGCAATCATCTGCGTTACGAGTGGCGCGTACAAATTTGGCTGCTGCCGCATGGCAAATGAAAGAGCCTTGCCCTTCTCAATCTCTGTAATAAATCCATGAAGGGAGATCTGAAACTGAGTATTGCCCACTACGCGTGCCGTTATTTCAAGCGCCTTGGTTATGGGAAGGCCCGCGGCGATGAGAGATGCCATCGTGCGTGAAAACCGTGCTGCATTGAACCTCTGTACCAGAGAACCGAATACGGGAACTTTTAAAATGAGCCTGTCGAACATCGCCTCACCGGGACGCGAGCGGAAAAGCCTGTAGAGAGCATAGAGAACAATAATGAGAAGAGCACCAACGAAAAAACCGTATCGCAAGAACGACTCACTTAAGGCAAGGATCAACTGCGTCACCCATGGCAGCGGAACTCTGAGTTCTCGAAAGGTGTGGGCAAGCGTGGGAACCACGTATGTCAGCATGAGGACTCCAATTAGTATCAGCGCAGAAAATACAACGCCCGGATACACCATGGCACTCGCAACCTTCGAGTGAAGGTCATGGTCACGCTTCATCTGTCGCGCCAACAGCTTCAGGGAATACTCAAGCTTGCCGGAAAGCTCCCCCGCCTCCGTCATGTGAACAAAAAAATCCCCGAACACCTCACGATGCCGCGAAAGCGCCTGCGAAAAACTCATGCCCTTCGTAATGCTTTGACGCAAGTCTGCAATAATCCGTTTGAACTTAAGATGGGAAGTTTCTTCCTCGGATGCCTCAAGTGCTCTCACCATAGAGAGACCCGCACCCACCATGACCGCAAGATTTCGCGCAAACATCATTTTCTCGACGAGAGAAATGCCGCGAATGTCGGGTAAAAACTGCCAGACGCTTGATTTGGGCCGAGCGGCAGTCAGCATGAATCCCTCACTTCGCAGAGCTTTTGCGAGGGATTTTTCATCTACCGCCTCCCGTTCACCAGCGGCGGCAGCACCCGTGCGGTCAATAGCAGTGTAGCGAAACAACATAACTCAGTGACAAGTGACACGTGACATGTGACATGGCGGATTTTCGAACTTGTCTCTTGTCGCTTGTCTCATGTCGCTAAATTATTCGCTGGTAACGCGCAAAACCTCCTCAATGGACGTGATTCCCTGGGCAGCTTTCACAAACCCATCCTCCAGCATCGTGAGCATACCTTCTTTTTCTCCCTCAGCCTGGATTTCATCCGTGGTAGCATTTTTCAAAATCATTTCCTTGATGGGGAGCGACAGGGTGAGTACCTCATGAATCCCAATACGCCCGTGATATCCATCCGAACATTCGTCAGAGGGCTTCGGGAAACCCCATTGGATTTTCTCAAGCGGCGTCTTTTGCTCAACAATTCGCTCCGACTTCAGCAGCGCCACTATTTTTTCAATGTTAACCTGCTTCGACAGTGCCTTCACTTCCGCATCCGTCAATGGACGCATCTCTTTTTCCTCACAAAGGGTGCGTACAAGACGCTGCGCAATAATGGCATTTACCGTTGAGGCGATCAAAAATGGCTCGATTTTCATATCAAGAAGACGCGGGAGGGCACCGGCTGCGGAGTTCGTGTGCAGCGTAGAAAGTACTAAGTGCCCCGTGAGCGCTGCGTTAATCGCAAGCCCCGCGGTTTCGTTGTCGCGAATCTCACCCACCATGATGATATTGGGGTCCTGCCGGAGCAGCGAGCGGAGGCCGTTGGCAAATGAAAGGCCAATCTCCGGTTTCACTTGAGTCTGATTAATGCGGGGAATACGGTACTCAATCGGGTCTTCAATGGTGGAGATATTCACCTTCGGCGTGTTCAAAATCTCAAGAATGGTATAGAGCGTGGTGGTTTTCCCGGAACCGGTCGGGCCAGTGGCAAGCAAAATTCCTGTTGACTTTCGAATTGCCTGGTGCACCCGCTCGAGAGAGTCTCCAAAAAATCCCATCTGTTCCAGCGTAAAGCCATCGGCATTTTCCGGAAGAAGCCGCAGGACGATTTTCTCGCCGTCAAACACCGGCAAAATCGAGACACGGAATGAGATGCGATGGTCTTCGGTTTCGATTTTAAAGCGTCCATCCTGCGGCAGGCGGTGCTCATCCAGCTTTAAACTCGCCATAACCTTCACGCGAGCCACGACTCCTGGGGCAATGGCCTTGGGAAGCTTCATTTCCTCGTGCAGAATGCCGTCAATGCGGTATCGGACAAGAAGCTCTTTTTCCGCCGGCTCAATATGAATGTCAGAGGCTTCCGCAAGAATGGCGTGACGAATAATGGAGTCGACGATGCGGATAACCGGCAGATCTTCAGCCAGCTTTTTCAACTCTCCCTCGTCAGTTACCTCTTCCCCCTCCCCCTGGACCCTCAGCGACTCTTGCGACTCTTTTGCAATCAACTCACCAAACTCGGCAGCAAGAGACTTTTGATACTGCTGGAGGACGTGCTTGATTGACGCGGTGTTGGTGAGGCACGGGAGAACGCGAAGACCGGTTTTCTTTTTTATAAACTCAGTCGTCTGCAAGTCTTCAGGATCAAGCATGGCAACATGGAGGTCGTTGCCGTTCCGTTTGAAAGCCACAATGTTGTTCTTTCGCGCAATCGGTTCGGGAATAACATTCAAAACTCCCGGATTAATCGTTTCCTTTTCAAGGTCCACAAAGGGAATGCCCAAAATGTAGGCTTCGAGGCGATGGAGCTCTTCTTCATTGATAAGGTTTTGCGAGAGGAGCACCTCACGGAGCCGCTTTCCTTTTGATTTCGCGTCTTTTTCGGCGGACGCCAAAAGCTCCTTTGAGACACTATTTGTATCCCTTAGGAGAGCGGAAAGTTGAGAATCGTGAATTAAAGGCACGGTAGTAAGTTCAAAATTCAAAAATCAAATGTTAAAATATAAAAATCATCTATCTAACCAATGATAACATAAAATGTGCTTCTTCTTGGTGATAAAGGGCAAAAAACTTTACAAAGTAAAGCAGCGATGTTTATACTGACCTACTACACATCCAGGGAGGTACACGATGATGCTGGTCATTGGTGAGCTACCGGGGCATCACCATTATCCCATCAGGCAAAGCGACTTCGACCTTGCTAGTGCGGATACCATGGCAAGTACCTTCGGGAAGCACGAAGTAGAGAAAGCCGCCGCAAACATCATTCGCTTTTGCCAGCGACGCGGCGGCTGGTATCCTTTCACGGTAGAGGAACTCATCGCTTTCTACAAGGAGGTGGGTGAAAACCCGAGATTCATTTTCTTCGGCCTTCTTGGTGCCTGGGAAGATGACGGGATGCTGGCACAGCTCTCTGAATCCCGGTGGCGCCAGCCGAGAGGGCAGTATATCGCCATCGGTTGCGATGGGATGTACCGCGTGACCGAATCGTTCATCAAGCGGTGTAAGCGCGAAAAGCCTGTGTCAGTATAGCTCGCCGCTGACGGCGGGCAGCCCGAGAAAAGCTCGCAGCAGCCAGAGGTGCCCTCTGGCTGCTCTCATTTTTTACTTAATTCTTGATTCTATGCGGCTATTTTTCGATACTCCTCAGAGTCGCTCTTGACGGGCACCTCGGGGGTGCTACAATGAAAAGGTCAGCTCGATTTTGAACTTTTGAAGGACCCGGAGACGGGTCTT
>CAZOFN010000003.1:6039-25327 GCA_964579195.1 uncultured Candidatus Saccharibacteria bacterium
AAGTTTTTTAAAGGTCTTTAACAAAAATTTGGAGCATCACGCGAAGAAATTTTGGTTGCAAAACCTTAACCCAGCCATAATTCCGCCGAAGAGTCTCGCTATTTTATCGGGGGGACACCACGACAGGACTCTTTGGATATACTTGTGACACATCGGCGGAATTAGGGCTGGGTGCCGAGTGTTATAGCGAAATTCTTTTCGCTCACTGGGTTCACTCAATAATTTCGATAACACTGGCATGTTTGACCTAAAGCAATTCGGTCCGGCGATACAACAAATTGCCGAAGAGAAAGGAATAAGCGTGGATAAAGTCATCGAGACCATCGAGATGGCACTTGCAGCCGCCTACAAAAAAGACTACGGCAAGAAGGGCCAAATTATCCGCGCTTCATTCAATCCGAAAACCGGCGATGTTTCCATGCGCCAAGTTAAAATTGTCGCGGATGAGTCAATGCTGAAGTCAGACGAAGAAATCCAAGCGGAGGAAGAGGAACGCGCCCGACGCCTCACAGAGGGCATAAAACGAGCCCACGGCGAGCGGATCGGCATTGATGACGACGACTCCGACCTTTCACTCATCGGCGAGCGAAAGGTTCGCTACAACTCAGAAAAACATCTCATGGTCGAGGAAGCCAAAACCCTGAAACCGGAGGCAACTCCAGGCGAAGAAATCGAGTTTCCGCTCACCTTCAAGGAAGACTTCGGCCGGATTGCAGCACAGACTGCAAAACAGGTGATTATTCAGCGAATTCGGGAGGCCGAGCGTGAGGCAATTTACAATGAATTCAAAGACCGCGAGGGCGAGCTGATTTCAGGACTTATCCAGCGTGTGGAAGGTCGGAATGTCTTCATAGACATCGGGCGAACAACCGCGTTACTCCCGGCGGAAGAACAAGTGTTCAGCGAGCGGTACCACCTTGGAGAACGCTTGAAAGCCCTCATTATCGTAGTCGAGAAAAACCCACGGGGGCCGGGCATCATTGTCTCGCGGTCCCATCCAAGGCTCGTGCGAAAACTGTTTGAGATCGAAGTCCCCGAAATCACGGCAGGCAGTGTCGATATTAAAACGATTGCGCGCGAAGCCGGCTCGCGCTCAAAAGTTGCCGTTACTTCAAACCAGGAAGGTATTGACCCGGTTGGGTCACTCGTCGGGCAAAAGGGTGTCAGGGTCTCAACCGTGATCCATGAGTTAGGCGGAGAAAAAATCGATATCATTGAGTGGTCCGAAAGCCCCGCCGCATTTATTGCCCACGCGCTGTCTCCTGCAAAAGTTATTGACGTTGAAATAAACCCGGAGACGCGGGAGACGAAAGTGATCGTTCCCGATAGTCAGTTGTCACTCGCCATCGGCCGAGGCGGTCAGAATGTGAGACTCGCCGCGAAACTAACAGGATGGAAAATTGACGTGCACTCCGATCAGCCTCGGTCTGAGCCAAAACATGCATCGGAAACGAGAGAAATGACAACCACGGAAGAGGCGACAAATATCCCAGAACCGGAAGCAACGAGCGGCGTTGTTACTCAAGGAGACGACGGGGAAAAGCCAAAGAAAAAAAGGTCTAAAAAGGCAAAACACGAATAATACAAATTTACGCGAACATCCACGAATTTTTGACGTATTCGCGATCACTCGAGAGCGGTTCGTGAATATTCGCGGTTGTTCCAAAGTATGTTTACTTCACTCTTTCTCTTTCTGCCCGTAATCGCCGGCGTTATTTCAATCGGGTTTGCGCTCGTCCTCATGTATGCCCTGAAAAAACATCCACGAGGCGACGCTAAAATGATAGAAATTGCGAACGCCATCGAGGAAGGTGCATATGCCTATCTCCGTCGCCAGAACATCACGGTGCTCTGGGTTGCAGTAATCCTTGCCTTCCTTATTTGGTATTTTATTGATGGAACGACATCGCTCGGCTTCGTAGTGGGGGCTCTTACCTCAGCGCTCGCTGGGTACCTCGGGATGACGACGGCCGTGGACACGAACGCACGCACCGCAGAAGCTGCTAAATCGGGGCTTCCCAAGGCATTCAAGGTCGCCTACCAGGGAGGCGCAGTAACCGGGTTTCTGGTCGTGGGACTCGCACTCGTTGCGGTTTCGGTCTTCTATCTTGTTTTTATCTCCAAAAATCTGACGGCACTGGTTGGTCTCGGACTCGGCGGCTCGCTGATTTCTGTTTTTGCGAGACTCGGCGGCGGCATATATACCAAAGGCGCAGACGTCGGCGCTGACCTCGTGGGAAAAGTGGAAACGGGAATTCCGGAAGATGATCCGAGAAACCCGGCCGTAATTGCCGACCTTGTCGGAGACAACGTGGGGGATGATGCCGGCATGGCGGCTGACCTCTTCGAGACGTACGCCGTCACCTTGATTGCCGCGATGCTCCTCGGCTCATTGCTTTTTCCGGGAGATGAGTCGAAAATCCTCTTTCCATTGATGCTGGGAGCGGCCTCGATTGTCGCTTCAATTCTCGGAAGTCTTCTCGTCCGTGTGAAAGAAGGCGGCTCAATCATGGGGGGCCTCTACCGCGGCCTCGCCGGTTCCTTGGTGCTCGCAGCGCTCTTCTTCTGGCCTCTTACAAAAGCATTTTTTGAGGGAGCAGAGGCAACCAGCGTTTTTCTCTCGGGACTCGTCGGCTTCGGCGTAACTGCTCTTATGGTTCTTGCCACTGAGTATTACACCTCGAAAAAATTCCGCCCCGTAAGGCAGATTGCACGAGCTTCCACCACGGGGCACGGCACCAACATGATTATGGGACTCGCTATGTCCATGGAGGCAACGGCACTTCCGGTGATTATCATATCCTCTGGAATGCTTGCCGCCTTTCTTCTCTTCGGCCTCTACGGGGTTGCGGTCGCCGCCACCGCCATGCTTTCACTCGCCGGGATTATTATCGCCATTGATGCCTTCGGTCCGATTACAGACAACGCCGGCGGCATCGCTGAGATGGCGGGCCTTCCCGACAATGTGCGCGCCGTCACCGACCCGCTGGACGCGGTGGGCAATACCACCAAAGCGGTGACGAAGGGGTACGCCATTGCCTCGGCGGGACTCGCCGCGCTTGTCCTCTTTGCCTCGTACACCGAGGAGTTGCGCGCCTTCGGCAAAGTAGTCGGGTTCGACCTCGCGAACCCGTATGTTCTCGTCGGGATCTTTGTGGGTGCCATGATGCCGTATCTCTTTGCATCAATTGCCATGCGCGCGGTGGGAAAAGCCGCCGGGGAAGTCGTCGAAGAAGTCCGCTCTCAATTTCGTGAAATCAAAGGCATCCTCGAAGGGACCGCAAAGCCCGACTACGCTCGCGCCGTTGACATTGTTACCCGCTCCGCCATCCGCGAGATGATCATTCCCGCACTGATCCCGGTGGCAGTCCCGATACTTTTAGTGCTCGTCATGCAAGCACATGCTGCGGAGGCTCTCGGTGGGATGCTGATAGGCTCTATTGTCACGGGTCTTTTTGTCGGGCTCTCCATGACAGCCGGAGGCGCGGCGTGGGACAACGCGAAGAAATACATTGAAGAAGGAAATTATGGCGGTAAGAAATCGCCGGCGCATCAGGCGGCGGTTACCGGGGATACCGTCGGCGATCCTTACAAAGACACGGCAGGCCCAGCTATCAACCCAATGATTAAGATTGTAAACATAGTTGCATTGTTACTGGTGAGATTGATATAAGGACAGAGCTGAAAAATGCACTACTTGTCCTGAGCGAGCAATGCGAGTCGAAGGATGATCAAAATTGTGAACATCGTAGCACTTCTCCTCGTGCGATTGATTTAAAGACAAGAGAAAAGCAGCAAATGCGGAAAAATGTAAAACGGAATCACGATTCAACGATAGAGCTTGAAGTGGAGCTTTCGCCAGAAGAGATGCGGCCGTGGCTTCTCGCCGCCGCCGAAGACCTGTCTCGCGAAAAGCCCATCGAAGGATTTCGACCCGGGAAAGCACCATACGATATTGTCGCGAAACACGTCGGCGAGCTCAAAGTATACGAGCGGGCATTGAGCAACGCCATCAATGCAGTTGTTCCCAAAGTTCTCAGCGAAGAAGGCGCCCAAATTGTGGGGCGTCCGGCTGTATCCGTGAAGAAAATAGCGCCGGGAAATCCCGCTGTTTTTTCCCTGACTGCCGCGATTCTCCCCGAATTTCAATTGCCTGACGTTGAGGCAATCGCAAAAAAAATTGTGAAAGAGCGAAAAAATGTCGAAGTTGGGACAAATGAAGTTGACGAGACGCTCCGCTGGCTCGCGGATGCGCGTGCGGAAGTGAAAGAAGTTGAGCGTCCCGCCCAAAAGGGTGATGCGGTGGAGATCGACTTCACCGCTACACTCGACCAAAAAGAGATTGGTGGTGGCCCCTCGAAGAATCATCCACTGACGATTGGCGAGGGTACCATGATCCCCGGTTTTGAGGAGAAACTCATCGGCATGCGAGCGGGAGAGGAGAAAACGTTCTTGCTCCTCGTACCGGAAAACCACAAAGAACCGGATATCGCCGGAAAAAACCTCGATTTCCAGGTTCGCATGGCGCGTATCCAGGAGCGCACAGCACCCGAACTCAATGACGCGTTTGCAAAAACCGTGGGGAACTTTGAAAATCTTATTGCCTTGCGCGCCAATATCGCCGAGGGCATCCTCAAGGAAAAAGAGGCTAAAGAACGAGACCGCATCCGCGTTGCCATTGGCGAAGCTGTTGCGGAAAAAGCAAATATTCGCGTTCCTGACGTTATGACGGAACAGGAACTTGAAAAAATGCTTTCAGAACTGCGAGAGAACATTACCTCCATGAAGCTGAAATACGAAGACTACCTCGCTCATATCAAAAAGTCGGAGGATGAGTTAAAGAAGGAGTGGAGAGACGACGCCATGCGTCGTGTAAAAATTGCCCTGATTCTGCGAGCCGTTGCGAAAACGTATCACATTGAACCGAACGAGGATGAGGTGCAAGAAACGGTAAACCGCCTCTTTATCCGCTTCTCGTCACCCAAAGAGGCAAAAAAACAGATTGACCTGGCAGCTCTCAGGTCATATGCGCGCGGTATCGTACGGAACGAAGCAGTATTCCGGTGGCTGGAGAATCTAGAATTATGAGTTAAGAAGTAAGAATTAAGCATTTCGCAAACCTTAATTCTTACTTCATGATTCTTGATTCTGGAAAGTTGCAAAGAACGTATTTTGCCCTTATTATAGTATTCTGGATATGACTCAAGAACCCTACGCGCAATATTTAATTCCGACCGTTATCGAGAAGTCACAGTTCGGCGAGCGAGCATATGACATTTACTCGCGCCTCTTGAATGATAACATTATCTTCCTTTCTGGTCCGATTAACGACACTATTGCCAATCTTGTGATTGCCCAGCTTCTCTATCTTGAAGGCAAAGACACGAAAAACGACATCAAACTTTATATCAACTCACCGGGCGGGTCGGTGTATGCGGGTATGGCAATCTACGACACGGTGCAATACGTAAAGCCCGACGTTGCCACCATTTGCGTGGGTACCGCAGCATCAATGGCGGCGGTACTGCTTGCCGCCGGAAAAAAGGGAAAACGCTATGCCTTGCCAAACTCGCAAGTGCTGATTCACCAAGTGATGGGCGGGGCAGAAGGGCAGGCCACCGAAATCGAAATTGCAGCCAAACAAATCCTCAAAGTAAAGCAAAGAACGAATGAGATTCTTGCAAAGCATACCGGCCAGGACTTAAAAAAAATCGAGGCGGACACTGAGCGCGACTTCTGGATGACGGCCGAGGAGTCCAAAGCGTACGGTATTATTGATGAAATCATCCAGCGGAACGAAGGGAAGCTAGAGAAAGGCTAAACCCCAAAAACGAAAACCCCCCGAGAGCGGGGGGTTTTCGTTTTAGCTTCTTTCTATGCGTTTCTCGAAAGTACGAAAATGCATGGAAAGCTTCCAAAAATGTGATGCGGCGGGTGACCCGAGACGAGACTTCGTCTCATGGGTCACCCGCCTCCTCAGGCCGCGACTTCCTCTCCCGCGACAGGCTCCTCGAACTTCGAGGCTACTGCCGTGGCGAGCAAATCTGCGAACCCTACGAACACCGGCCGAGAAGATCTCCCCTCGATGTGCGACGTCCCTTGGGGGTAGCAATCCCCGTTGGGGTGCGTTCCCATCAGGATACGCTTGCCGGTGTCTCCCCGAAACACCTCGTAGTGGAAGGTGTACTCCCGGCTTGAGCGGAGACCCCGCTTCGTGTACGCCATCCCTGACCCCACGTCCAGGAAGATGCTGACTGTGAGCTCCAGCGACACTGAGATGCGCCGCTGCAGATGCCCCATCCTGTCCGCTGTGAACTCGAGCAGCTCCATCCTGTGCTTCGCGAGAGCCTTGACGAGCTCGCGCCGGAGGAAGTCTCCATACACCTGGATGTCGCCTACCCGCCTCCGGTGACCAGGCTTCAGTTCGACTCGGATTCCGATTCGGTCCAACTGCCTAACTCCTTACTGCCCCCTGGGGTTAGTAAAAAATGGTCTGGTCGTAACCCGCGCAGCCTCAGTATATCGCCGGCGCTGTCAATATGGCAAGCGCGGCTGTAGGCAGAAAGTTATCAGGATTTTCTCCCCACGCTATGCACACTCGCCTAAGTTTTTATTAACAGAATATATTTCCTTATAGAAGAATATGCGTCAGACTTTTAAAAATTTAAGTCACAAGAATAAAATTTAGGCGGGCACACTCGTCTCAATCTTCATCCACACGAAGAAAAGTACACCTAACTCGATAAAGAAACGAATAAACGCAGGCGGGCATAAACTATTCAACGAGAAGTTGAGAAAGCAGTGATGTACCCGTCATTTCGGCGGGCTTAGGGATTCCCATGAGCTCGAGGACAGTCGGCGCAACGTCGGTCAGAATCCCCCCCGCCTCTTTTTTTGCCCTGGCGACCTCTTCTGCTGTTCGGGTAGCAAGATGTCGAAAATCGTTCCCCACCAAGTAAAAAGGTACCGGATTTATTGAGTGCTCTGTCAAGCGCTCGCCAGTAACGGGGCTCCACTTCGCCTCAACATTGCCGTGGTCTCCCGTGACAATCAAAATACCGCCCTTTTCGATTACCGCCCGGTGCAGGGTTCCGACTGCCTCGTCAACCGCCTCCACTGCTTTCACTGCCGCATTGAAGTTTCCTGAGTGGCCAACCATGTCGGTGTTCGCGAAGTTTATCAGAATAAACTCGTACGTATTGAGGCTCTCCGCAACACGAGCTGCAATCTCTGCCGCTTTCATCTCGGGTGCCTCCTCGAAATGCGTGACCTCTCGCGAGGGGACAAGGACGCGATCCTCTCCGGGAAACGGACCCTCACTTCCTCCATTAAAAAAATACGTGACGTGGGCATATTTTTCAGTCTCTGCAATGTGAAGCTGACGCATGCCTGCCGCGGCAATGAGAGCAGCGAGCGGCTCATTAACGTTGAGTGAGGTAAAGGCGGGAATGGCGTTGAGCCCCTTTTCATACTCCGTCATGGTCACCACCAAAAAATGATCCAGTTTGACTCGCGAAAACTCGTCAAACGCCTCATCAACGAATGCATGGGTAATCTCACGGACTGAATCCTCACGAAAATTGAGAATAATGAGCGCGTCTCCATCTTTCATCTGCCCCTCGGGAAGAAGGAGCGTCGGCTCAACAAATTCATCCGTTAATCCCTTTCCATATTGACGTCGAAGATACTCTGAAGCCGTCTCCGGTGAGTTCTCGCCTGTCCCGCTGGTATAAAGCTGATATGCTTTTTCTACCCGCTCCCACTTCTCATCGCGGTCCATGGCGTAAAATCGCCCCACCACCGATGCAACTTTCGTGTGAGGAAAATCATCCGCCATCCGCGACTCGAGAGATGCCAGAAACTTCTCTCCTTCTTTTGGCGGCGCGTCCTTTCCATCAGTAATGACGTGAAGGAAGGCACTAGAGACGCCGGTTTCCTCGACAAACTGGAGAAGCGCATAAATATGCTCGATATAACTGTGCACCGAGCCCGACGAGACAAGTCCCAAAAGGTGGAGCCTCGAGTTTTGGGCTTTTACGTGTTCGACTGCCTTCGAGAACGCTTCGTTAGAAAAGAAACTCTTGTCGCTAATCGAGTAAATGATGCGCGGTAGATGATGATAAATCACGCGCCCGGCTCCCATGGTTAAGTGCCCGACCTCTGAATTTCCCGCCTCACCCCACGGAAGGCCAACTGCAACGCCAGACGCCTGTAAGGTTGTAAATGGATAGTTTGCCTCAATAAAATCAAGGTTCGGTTTTCGGGCGACTGCCACAGGGTTCCCTTTCTCTTCAGCCGAAACTCCGAATCCATCAAGGACACAGAGCACCACGGGCTTATAGGATTTTTCCATTGCTCTATTGTAGCAAATCAAAAAGCGCCGAGTGTGAAGCGAGGCGCTACCTTAAGCAACCCCCGAGTAGAATGCTCTCAATTTCTCGATATCGGGAGAGGGACCGAGAAGGAGCAAACCACAGGGGCGAGTAACATTGACGGACTCAAGCACTCTTTGGTATAGTAGCGCCACGTTTGATTATTCGATTTGGAACTTAACTCAGCCGGAGACTGGGCTCCACCCGCTGAGGGGAACGTTTTATCGTGGTTTATCCTGGAATGACTACACCGGAAAAAACTGAATAAACCCTTTCAAACCTGACTTCTCAGCAGTGGCTTTTGGGCGCAAACCGCCGAAAGCTGGACGCTTCCTCCAATTACATACATGCCGTCATTTACCCTGACGCTCTCAATCGGAGCGGTTCTCTTAATTGCTGTGGGGACCGCGCTTGGCTACGTACTGCGGCAGCTCGTCTCACGCCAACGAATTAACTCTCTTGAGCTTCGAACACAGAAGCTCATTGAAGACGCCAAGAACCAGGCAAAGGAAATCCTTCTTGAAGCGAAAACCAATGCGGTTACTATTCTCGAAGAAGCCAAACGCGAAGAAAAAAATCGCGAGCAGGAGCTGAAGCGCGAAAAAGACCGGATTGCAAGCCGCGAGACGTTGCTCGACAGAAAACTTCTCGACACCGAAGCGCGAGAAAAGGATATTGCTGAAAAAATCGAAAAAGTGAAACTGGTAAAAAACGAGCTCGATGAAGCCCGCCAAAAGGTGGACGCGGAGCTTGAACGTGTGGCGGGGCTCACCAAAGAAGTTGCCATCGAAGAGCTGACGAAAAAAATCGAAAAAGATCATCAGGATACACTGATGCAACGCATCAGAAAACTGGAGACCTCGGGACTCGATGAACTTGAACGAAGAGCAAAGCAGATTCTCGCTACCATCATTCAGCGCGTATCAACCCCAACGGTTTCCGAAGTGACAACGACGACCGTCCAGATCCCCAACGACGAGATCAAAGGAAAAATCATCGGACGCGAGGGAAGAAATATCAGAACACTCGAGCGCGCGGCCGGCGTTGAAATCATCGTTGACGATACGCCGGGCGCCATTGTCATATCGGCATTTGACCCCGTCCGACGCCACATCGCAAAAAACGCACTCGAAGCCCTGATCGCCGACGGCCGCATTCAACCCGCTCGCATTGAAGAGACTGTAGAAAAGGCCCGCCAGGACATTGAGAAGCAAATCAAGGCTGCCGGGGATGCTGCCGCCTTTGAAGTCGGGGTTTTCGACCTCGACCCCCGCTTAATCTCCCTCCTCGGGCGGCTTAAGTTCCGTACATCGTACGGCTAGAATGTCCTTGTTCACTCCATTGAGATGGCCCACGTCTCAGGCATGCTCGCCGAGGAACTTGGCGGGGACGTGATGGTGGCCAAGAAGGGCGCGCTACTTCATGACATTGGAAAGGCGGTGGACCACGAAGTACAGGGAACCCATGTGGAGATTGGCCGCCGGATTCTCCAGAAATTCGGCATCGACCCCGCCATCGTACAGGCCATGCAGTCCCATCACGAGGAGTATCCGTACGAGACCCTCGAATCAATTCTTGTACAGGTGGCTGACGTGATTTCTGCAGGACGCCCGGGCGCACGGCGCGACTCGGTCGAAAACTACCTTCGACGGCTTCAGGATCTGGAGGCAATTGCGAATTCGTTTGAGGGTGTCGAGAAATCATATGCAATCCAGGCGGGGCGCGAGATCAGGATTTTTGTGACACCGGAAAGAGTCTCCGATATGGAAGCGCGGGAACTTGCAAAAAACATCGCCATGCGCGTCGAAAACGAATTGAAATACCCCGGTGAAATCAAAGTGAATGTCATACGGGAAACGCGCGTCATCGAATACGCCCGATAGTTCAGAATTAAGAAGTAAGAATTATGAATTAAGGAAGCCTTTTGTGTTTCACTGCTTAATTCTTGATTCCTGCCTATCGCGCTGTTGGCGTGCGACCGGGGGATTCTTGATCCAAAAAGTGGGAAACGGCTGAACAAGCGCGAAACCTTCTGAAACTAACGAAACGATGAAAATACTGGCTTTCGGAGATATTTTCGGGCGGCCGGGGCGCGAAGTTATTTCATACGTCGCACCAAAGTGGAAAAAAGAATTTTCTCTCGATTTGGTTCTGGCAAACGGTGAAAATTTGTCGCATGGCCGAGGGATCAACGAAACAGCGGTCCGCCAAATGCTGGATGCGGGCGTTGATGTCATCACCGGCGGCAATCACACCCCGGAGGGAAAAAACGCGCGCGAGCTGATTGCAAATCCAGCACTGCCGCTCATTCGGCCGATAAACTTCGCTCCCTTATCTCCCGGCCGGGGATTTCTCCGAGTAAACACCAAAAGTGGCGAAGTTCTGATAGTTAATGCGATTGCGCAATCGCATATGCGGATGCACTATGACTCGCCGTACCGCGCTATCGAAACTGTCCTCTCGGACAACAATGCATCGGAAAGAACCCAAGTGATCGTTATCGACTGGCACGCCGATACTACATCTGAAAAGGCGGGGCTCGGTTGGTGGCTTGACGGCAAAGTGTCCCTTGTCTACGGCACGCATACGCATACCCCTACTGCCGATGAGCGGATACTGCCCCAGGGCACGGGCCTTATTTCAGACGTCGGCATGACCGGAGCATATAACTCCATCATCGGCGAGGATGTCGCCAAGCGGCTTTCCATCCTGGTACAGCAAGAGCCGGCGAAACCCGACGTTGCCTCAGCCCCACCATATATCGTGAACGCGATCCTTGCCGAAGTTGACTCGAAAACCGGAAAGTGCATCGCCCTCCAACGCTTGCAAGAAATTATTACGGAGAACCTGTCAACGGAGAAATCTGCCTAAATTGTGCAGAGCGAAATCTAGGGGGGTTGCAAAATTTGGCTTGCTTCCCCTACACTAAATGAAGTCCCCGCCTAAATTTTTACATTAAGGGTCTCACCATGAGTTTGAACCCACCGCAAGACCCAATGAACTCGTTAAAGACGTTAGTGTAAAAACTTAGGCGGGGAAAGGTCGAAACCAACATTTCTCGAAAAAATCCGAAAATGAATAAAGCCGACATCGTTGATGCGGTACACGGAAAGCTTCAAGGCACCAAGAAATCGGCCGAGGAAGCCGTGGACTGCGTCTTTGACAGCATCACAAGCGCTTTGTCCAAAGGCCAGGAGGTTTCGATCTCCGGATTCGGTGCGTTCGTCGTAAAAAAGCGAGCCGCTCGGCAGGGTGTGAATCCGCGCACTGGCCAGAAAATCCATATTGCCGCAACGACAACGCCAAAGTTTCGCGCGGGCAAGGGGTTAAAAGAAGCGGTTCGATAAACTCACCGCAAGCAGTGAAGTAAGTAGCGAATACGCGAAGAACTCAAAAACGGGCCGTCGGCCCGTTTTTGAATTTGGCAAATGCATCACGAACGGCGCAACGGTTTAGCGGCTCGCCACGACATTTCAAATATCGCCCGCATCGTATCGGCTATGGTTTTATCTTCGATTCGTACTACAAACATATTGAATTCGTGAAGTCTGAATATCGCGACAATGTCATTATAGATTATTGTGTCATTGGTAATTCCCCCAACAGTTGCAGCGCGCACAGCATAGGTAGGGCCGGCAATGAGAGTCGTAGTACGAGCAAATCTGCGGGACTCCTTCGTATCGGCAATAATTTCGCGCGCACTTATTCCCTGGCTCTTAATAGCCTCCGATATCTTTGTATAACTCTCGTGAAGTACATACTGCATCGATCCTAAATTGGACCAGAAACGGAGACTTGGTGCACTTACCATCTCGCCATAGATACTCTCAATGCCGGATCTGCCTTCCAGCATCCTGATATTCGGCTTTCCTGAGTTGCTAGGACGAAGTGCCGTAAGCTCAGGAAGAGCCCTCCGAAGATCTGAAAGGTTCCTCTCAAGACGATCCTCTAAAGACTGAAGCTCAGCGGCTCGGTAATAAAATCTCTTATTATAGGGAACTTTCTCCAAAAAACCCTGTTCAAGTAATTCTCCCACGTGTCCATAAGCCGTAGGGCGCTTAATACCAGCCTTTCGGGCAATGTCCTGAATCGAGGCTGTGCCCAAAGCCAAAGCCGCGAGATATACGCTTGCAGCCTTTTTATTCATTCCCATCGAGATAAGAACCTGACTATCCATTCAATTAGCTTAAAATTTCTATTAATTTTGTCAACTTTACTGACAAAAAATCTAATTTTATACAAAATCTAGCTCTATTTTAATAAGCGAATGCAAAAAATACGACAACCCCTATGCACAATTTGATTCGCCGATTAAGATTTGGCAATAAATTATGTTTATGTCAAATAAGTACATCATAATCGGACTTATCTTAGGAGCGGCCGCTCTTACCTATTGGGGATGGGAGGGGTACCAAGAATCGGAAATAACCTCCTCCCTCGGAAGAAAAAGTGAAATACAAGAACGATCACTAAAAATAGGCGCTATTCTGCCACTTACGGGAGACCTCGCGGGACTCGGCGAAGAAGCTCAGAGGGGCATGGAGCTTGCGCGCGATGACTCCAAAAACCCAAACTCGATACAAATTATCTACGAGGATGATCAGACATTGGTCCCAGCTGCAATAGTGAAAGCGGCAAACAAGCTTATTATTATTGACACAGTAGACGCCGCACTGCTGCTTACCGTCCAAGAGATTAAACCTACCGCACCGCTCTTCAACAATGCCCGCATCCCTGCGGTAGTTGCTTGGGACAGCAACATATTCATACGTGGAGCGGGTGACTATATATTCAGTAATGGATTCTCGACGGAAAAGACCGGAGAACACATGGCCGCGTATGCTTTTCACGAGTTAAAACTGAAACGGGTGGCCATCGTGTATAACATTGACGCTTGGTCTGAGATAATCAGTGAAGCGTTCCGGAACAGGTTCACGGAACTTGGTGGAGAAATCGTGGCGGAGCAAAAACATCCCTACGAAACGACCGACTACCGCACCACGCTTGCAAAACTAAAAGAAATACGCCCCGACGGCGTTTACCTTCCCATTGCCTCGCCAACCGGGTTTACTCGGCTCCTCATTCAAGCAAAGCAACTCGGCCTATCGGGTGCAAGGTTATCTGGCGACGGCCTCATACAAGATGTTATCCAAAACTCCGAGGGAGCAGCCGAAAGAGCTTATTACACGGATGTGTGGGCCGAAGAAAGCTCGGAACTCACTGCCAAATATAAAAACAAATACAATAAAGACCCCTATTCGATTCCCTTCGTCTATATGGGATATGACACCATGCAGAAAATTATCCGCGCTTCGGAAGGAAAAGGAGGATCTCTGAAAGAAAAACTCGACGCAATCTTCGGACCGTCGCGATCGACGGATAAAATCGAAAAAATCTACCAAGTCGTAAATGGAAAGCCCGTCGAAATAGAGTAATGCTACGACAATCGACAGTTGACGTTTGACAACGGGTTAACGGTCAATAGTTAATAGTCGAAAGTTTTTACTCGCGCGCACCCAAGAAAACTTCTTCCATAATCCCGCTTTCTTTAAGCTCCTGAGAGTTTTTCGCCGCGACCACGCGTCCTTTGTCGAGGACGTATCCTCGATCAGCGATATCGAGAACGCTCTTGATGTTATGTTCCACGACAATAACCGAGGTCTTGTGCCGCTCGTTGATCTCCTTGATCTTCTGGAACACCTCTTTCACGAATTTAGGAGAAAGACCGAGAGACGGCTCATCGAGAAGTAAAACTTTGGGATCCCCCATCAAGCCTCGTCCCAGTGCTAACATCTGCTGCTCGCCTCCCGAGAGTGTTTTTGCACCCCGATGTTGCTTTGTTTTTAACACCGGAAACAACTCAAAGACTTCATGGAGCCTCCGATTAATCTCCTCTTTATCACCTACCCAAAAAGCACCGAGTTTCAAATTCTCAAGCACCGAAAGACTCGTAAAAATTCTCCTTCCCTGAGGCACGAAAACGACCCCGCGCCTTACCATCTCCTCGGCCTTTGGCGTAATACGACCCTCGTGCCATAAGACGTCACCCGTGGCCGGAACCATGCCAAACAGGGCTTTTAAGACCGTGGACTTCCCCGCACCGTTTGGTCCCATCACCGCTACAATCTCCCCTTCATCAAGCGCCAACGAAACGTCGTCAAGCGCTTTCACGCCGCCGTAGTGAACCGAGATATCCTTCAATCGAAGCAAGGCTTCTTTCATAATCTCTAATCTTTAATCCCTGCTGCACCCTTCCGTAGCCTCTGGCGAAGGAGGGATCCTTGACACGAGATTCTTGATTTAAGATTCAGGATTTATAAAGCTATCTAACATTTACGAACTCCCCAGCGTGAAACTCCTGAATCGGGAGTTCAAATTCGGCAACATGGTCCTTGAATCCGCCGAAGCCAATTACACTTTCAGGTGAAGCTCTATCCATTCTATTCTGAAGACAACTGGCATTCTCCTCACATGAGCCGAGTGCCGAGACTATCTGCTTCGTATGAATGTACGCGAGAGCAGCCGCAGGATAATAACTGATATTCTCATTGGGGAATGCTTGTTTTAACTTCTCTACGAAAGCATCCGATGCTGGCACAAGACCAAATGCCACCACTCCCTCTAAAATGGCGGAGTTTTTAGAAATGATATCGGGTGAAATTGAATCAGACGACGCTACAAACGGGACATCCATTTTTAGCGTGCGCATATTTTTAAGTGAAGAGATAGTAGCAGAAGGAAGAGCTACATTAAATACTGCCTCAACGTGATTTTGCGAAAGTTTCAGCAGCTGCGTTCGGAAGTCTGTTTCTTCAGGATTGTACTTTTCAACAAAAGTCCTATCGCCATACACTTTTTTCACTCCTTCCGTACAGAGATCCCCAGCCTCGATGTTGATGTTCAAGACACCGACTGACATGATGCCCTTGTCCCTCAAATACTGTGCAACATTTTGGCATCCGGTCACAAAGTCAATGTATGACTTGTACACAAGGGGGTTATCTTTGAGCGGTGAGACTGGTGCTGCATCATACACATGCAGTATATTTTTTCCTTTGATGAACGAGGATATCGTGATCGCTTCGGGATTAAAGTCACTGTAAATCGCATTGACTCCATCAACATTTACTAATTTCTGAGCAGCACTTAAGGACTTTGCAGAGTCGAATTGGCCATCTTCTGCAATTATTCTTATCTTTATTCCCTCTGCTTCCAGTTCCTTTTGCGCGAGTTCTACACCAGCAAGTGCTGACTCTCCGTAGAAGGCAAAGTCACCGGTTAAGGCGGAAACAACGCCTATCTTGATGAGTTGGTCATCTTCACTGCTTTCTTTCCAGATAAGCCAACCTCCAACGATGATGACTATAAGTACTACTATCCCCACAATCCATTTATTCATAAATTTTTGCATAAATTAGTCTTTAAAGATTAAGGATCAAAGATCAAGGATCATTTCCCAATATACGCGTCTACTACGCTTTGCCGCGAGAATACTTCCTCAGGCTCCCCCTCTGCAAGCAATGCTCCACTATCAAGAACAACTACATGGCCGCAGAGTTCTCGGATAAGATCGAGATTATGTTCGACAAGCACCACCGTTTTCCCTCCGTCCTTCAGTTGAACAAGAATCCTTTTTAGGACTTCAATCATTCTAGGAGATAGGCCAGCAAAGGGCTCATCGAGAAATAAAAGCTCGGTATCCATGGCGAGCGCCCGGAGGATCTCCAGGAGTTTTCGTTGTCCATACGAAAGGTTTCCCGCAAGTTCGTGCCGCTTTTCATGTAATTCCGCGATACTCAGCAGTTCCTCTGCTCTTTGCACGTGAAAGTCGGTATGCTTCTCAAAAAGCGACAAAAACGGCTCGCGTTCGGTAAGCACGACGAGAATGTTATCGAGAGCGCTCATCTGGTTGAATAATCGCACCTCCTGGAATGTTCGAGTTACACCGTAGGTAGAAACTTCCGAAGCTCGAACCTTCGCAATCTTTGCGCCGCCGACAATTACCGACCCCCCATCAATCGGAATAATACCAGTTAACGCATTGATGAGAGTGGATTTACCCGATCCATTCGGCCCCACGAGGCCAGTAATTTTTCCCTTCTCAAACGCAAGCGAAAGCTTTTCGAGCGCATGCACCCCCGCAAACTTCTTAGTTAGATGTTTTGTCTCGAGAATTGGCACGTAATTTTACTTCTCCTTTTCTACAAACTGCCCGTTTTGTACGGTTTTTACGATAAATGAGCCTGACGGCATCGTGAGAGATCCTTTAGGATCAAATGACATGTTTTCTCCTGTTGCTCCCGAATAATTTGAAAGACTCAATAAACCTGAACGAAGTTCGCTTGATGCTGTCTTTCCAGATCGCAAGAGGTCGATTACTATTGTGGTAACATCATACGCATTGGCAATTGCCGGCGTAGCGGGGTCGGAGTTATATCGTTCCCTGTACTTTTGCAGAAGAGCTTCATACTTTCCTCCCTGTTTTTGGTACGTATAGAGAACGCCTTCCATCGAGCTAGCGCAGTTATTCAAGAGATCAACCGATTGCGTTGCCGAGCCGCTCAGTATCGGTTTCACAAAACCCAGCTCTTTTGCCTGCTTCAAGAACGGGCATTTATAGGCCGTATCAAAGAATTCCATAAAGAGCCCGTCTATAGGCTCATTTTTTAATTTCGCAATATAGGTACGAAAGTCCTTTAGGTTGGTATCAGCAATACCGATATCCTGGCGAATGTCTATCCCAAGATTCTCTGCATGGTCAATGAAAGCCTTCGCTATGTTGGCGCTGAACGGATCAGTATTGTGGATAACTCCAAGCTTCTTTAGCTCGTGATCTTTTGCATACCGAGCAAGTCGTTCCATCTCAGGGGAAAGCGGCGTCCACGCCTGGAAAAAATACGTATAGTCTTTCTCAGCTTCGATACCGCTTGAGGCGTCCGGAGAAATGACAACAACCTTGTTCTGATCAGCAAGTGGCGCGATCGCCTGCGCTACGTTATCCCATGTGGGGCCAATAACGAGACTTACTTTATCGTTATCAACCAGTTTCCGATACGCCGTGATACCTTTTTGGTAGTTTTCCGTAGCGGGCGCATCTTCAACAATAAGTTCAAGTTTTCTCCCGTTTATACCATTGTTTTGGTTTGCTTCGTCAATGGCAATTTGTACTGCTCTTAATTCATCCTCTCCCCATGAGGCAGCATCTCCCGATAAGGCCAAAATCGCTCCTACCTTTATTGGATCACTATCACTTCCTCGCTTAAGTAAAATGAAGTAGAGGAAGCCGGCTATAACTACTACGGCAACGACAATGATAGTGAGAGTTTTATTCATAGATCGCGAACTTATTTGATCTTTACGATGTTGCCATTCTGCAGCTCGAAGATCCCCGTTGATGTTATTGCTCTATGATCATCGGTAAAAGTAATAGTACCAGATGTTCCTTGATAGGTTTTTATCCGCCTCATTCCTTCCAACACTCCTTCTGTTGACCCATTTGACGTAAGCAGTTGGAGGAGAATATTTGCCGCATCATAGGCTTGACCTGCTGGTATACCAGGCTTTTTCAGATATCGCTTCTCGAACTTCTCAGTAAACTCTCCGACATAAGAATCTGGAGCTATAAATTGGAGACCATTTGCCGTTTCCTTCGTCTCACCAGCTAAATACTGATCTACTTCGATGCTGTATACCTTGCCCTGATAGGCGTGATCCCGTAAGGACTTTATTGAATTAATGAATTGCCAATATGTACCGAGATATACAGCTTCTGGTTTCTTAGAAACTACTTGAGTGATCGTAGATTTTACGTCGCTGGCATCAGAAGCTACTAACTCTTGATACACCACCGCTCCGCCCAACGCCTTAAACTTGTCGGCGAAGCTGTTTGTGACTTCCGTTTCCCATGGATCCTTCGTTCCAATTGCCGCGATCTTCCGGACTCCTTCTGAATATACGTACTCGGCCAACCGTTCCGCCTGCACCGTTGGATCCATCCAGATAAGCAGGGGATTTCTCGGATCAATGCGATTTGCAAGAGGTGTGGCATTAGGAGCTACGACAGGAACTGGGTTCTTTTGCAGCAAAGGGACGATTCCTGCCACTTCTAGCTGAAGTAGAGGACCGATTATCGCGTCAACTTTGTCGATATTCACCAGTTTCTGAAATGCTGTAACTGCCTGTTTTGCTTCAGCTTGTGTATCTTCGTATATTACCTCGATCTTTTCGCCTTTCGCTCTCCATTCATCAATAGCAAGATCGATACCTTTCTTGGCATTTTCTCCCCATGAGGCAGCATCTCCCGAGAGAATAGAGAGAACCCCTATTTTTATCTGTTTTTCGGTTGAAAGATTTTGATTTCTATAAATCCCCCATGCCGCAAGAACGAGAACGACAACCGCGACAACGATTGTAAGATTTTTGTTCATAGGTTTATTAATAGACTTTAACAGCGACGCCGTTTTTTATCTGCTTAATCTCAAACCCGAGATCTGAATTACCTTTATCATCCAAAGAAAATGTACCCATAAGACCATCCCAATTTTTTACACTCTCAAGAATCCAGTTATGAATTTTTTCTGCATCGTTTCCCTCACTCTTTATACCAGCAACAACTATCTGAACCACATCATGTGTTGCGGCGGCATGAAAGGGAATAAACGATGGCTTCCCAAACCGTTTTTGATATTCGTCGAAGAACTTCTTTGTCTTTGTGTTCTCTCCATCGAACGCAGGATCCGCAAAGTAGATCCCCTCGAAGGAGTCTACAATTTTTTGAGCATCTGAATTCGTGACTACGGTGAAATCAGAAAATACCTTTGCCGTAAGACCTAACTCGTGAGACTGTTTTACGAAGTGAGCTCCACCGAGTCCCACTTGAGATGCAACCAGGACTGCCTCGGCATCTCTGGTTTTTA
>CAZOFN010000003.1:25337-25656 GCA_964579195.1 uncultured Candidatus Saccharibacteria bacterium
GTCTTCTTCGATAACGACTGTGCCTCCGGTAGCCTTTACCTGCTCTATAAAGCTCTTTTTGATCCCTAAGGTGTAGTCTGTAGCCTCAACAACTGACGCAACCTTTTTATATCCGAGAGAGGCCATCGCTTCAGCAATATTTTTACCCGCCAAAACATCGGCGTTCGCAATTCGGAAAATGTACTCTCCCGCATTATCAATGTTTTCACCTCCAGTGACGGGAGAAAGAATGAGTACCTTTTTCTCATCTGCAATCGGGGCTGATGCTATTGTCCCATCACTCGACATCCCACCGATAATAAATTTTACTCGGTCAATA
>CAZOFN010000003.1:25666-27817 GCA_964579195.1 uncultured Candidatus Saccharibacteria bacterium
CAATCAATTTTCTTACCGCAAGGAGTCCCGATCTTCCATCAACTCTGGCGTCTTCAGATATGATCTCGAGTCGTCTTCCATTAACGCCCCCATTCGCATTGATCTCGTCTACGGTAAGGCGAGCGGCATTTACGATATTCTCGCCAAGAGCTGCAAAATTTCCAGACAACAATGTTGCCACACCGATCTTTATCGGCTCATTAGAGTCGCCCGAACGGTTCCCCCAAAGCCAATGACCAGCGCCAATCACGACGACAACCAGGATGAAAGCGATAATGAGGTTTCGGTTCATAAACATTGGACCCTGAATCTTAAATCAAACGAAAGTAACGTTGAGCTCGGTATAGCATAGACAACCTGCCAAAGTAAAACGTCATGCTGGCAAAGCTGGGTTTAGAATCAAGGATTTCATGCTACCATGACTGTGTCCGCTATAAATATGGATATCTTAGTCCAGCTGATCTTCAACGGGCTGATTGCGGGGGCGATTTACGGGCTGATTGCGCTGGGGTTTAACCTGGCCTACGGGACCGCCAAATTCTTTAACCTTGCCCACGGAGCGCTTGCCGCGGTTGGGGGATACGGCGCGTTTTATGTAAGTAGAAGACTCGGTCTCTCAATATTAATTGGTGCTCTGGCGGGAGTTCTCATTGCCGGAATTTTAGGCTGGCTGTTAAACCGTTTCATTTACGACACACTTCGCGCGCGGAAAGCTTCGAACACCGTATTACTTATTGCTTCCCTCGGTGCGTTTACCGTAATACAGGCAATTATTGCCATTCTTTTCACGAGCCAATTCCAAACACTTTCTCCGGGAATCTCCAATGTATATGAAGTTTTGGGAGGGATCGTTACGGAGAACCAAGTGCGGATTGCGGCGATTACGATAATCTTGAGCGTGCTGCTGTTTTTCTTTTTGAGAAAAACAATAACCGGAAGAATGATTACCGCCATCGCTGATGATGAGGAAGCGGCAGTCGTTATCGGAATCCCTGTCAGGAAGATCATGGGATATGTCTTTTTTATCGCATCCGCCATTGCAGGCCTCGGCGGAATCATGGTGGGCATCGAGGTAGGCCTAGAGCCTACCATGGGAATGTCACTTTTGTTGAAAGGCGTTATTGCCTCGATTATCGGCGGGATCGGGAATGTCTACGGCGGAGTATTAGGGGGAGTTTTATTAGGGCTCATTGAAAACCTCGGAATTTGGAAAATCTCCGCGGAATGGAAAGACGCCATCGCTTTTGGAATACTTATTATCTTTTTGCTTATTCGGCCGCAGGGTATTCTTCGTAGAAAGTAATCATGGAATATCTAATCAGTATCGCAATATTTGCTGGAATCTACGCGATCTTAGCATTGAGTTTAAATCTCGTTGTCGGCTACACCGGAATGCTCTCGGTCGCGCAAGCAGCATTCTTTGGGCTGGGGGCATATACCACAGCACTTCTTACCGTAAATTACAATCTTAATTTCTTTCTTTCTGTGTTTCTCGGGATGGCAGTTTCGGGGGCAGGAGCGCTTCTTATTGGAACGGTACTCTCTAGATTTAAAGACGATTATCTGGCGCTTGCATCATTCGGATTTAACGTCATCGTATTCAGCTTGTTTTTGAATGTAGAGAGGGTAACGCGAGGCCCGCTTGGAATCCCGGGCATTCCGCGACCCGAGCTTCTTGGATTCAAGTTTGATGAGAATATTATCTTTCTTGGGCTCGTTCTCTTGATACTCGCCGTAATCTGTTTTGTATCTTTCCGTGTGATTAGTTCATCATTTGGGAGAGTAATTCGCGCAATTCGCGAAGATGAAAGGGCACTGCAAGTTTTCGGATATCATACGCTCTCCTATAAGCTGATAATTTTTACAGTCTCCGCGATGATAGCGGGAATCGCGGGATCACTATTTGCCTCATACATCAGTTTCATTGACCCCTCAAGCTTTAATTTAAATGAGTCGATCTTTATTCTCTCGATGATTATCCTGGGAGGACTTGCAAGTCTTCGCGGCTCAATATTAGGCGCTGTTCTCCTCATTCTACTTCCCGAGATTCTTCGATTTGTGGGATTCCCTTCCGATATTGCCGCCCAAATGCGGCAGGTAGTATACGGACTTATTCTGATCTTCCTAATGCTCTATAGTCCCCAACGTATC
>CAZOFN010000004.1:0-5717 GCA_964579195.1 uncultured Candidatus Saccharibacteria bacterium
GGTTGCGGTCCGGTTGATGCTCTACCCCCTGATTTCCCGTTCAATGAACGCACAAAAAGAGCTCGCACGCTTGCAGCCGGAAATCAAGGCGCTCCAGGAAAAACACAAAGAGAACCGCGAGGAGCAGGCGAGACACATTATGGAGCTATACCGCACCCGCGGCGTCAACCCTTTCTCCGGTTGTCTTCCCGTGCTCATCCAATTGCCGCTTCTTTTTGCGCTGTATCAAGTGTTCCTGCACGCGACCGGGGCCGAGCTTCTGCAGGCGCTCTATGCGTTCACGCCGCGTCCAGAGGCGCTGAATCCCATTGCTTTCGGCGTTCTAGATCTTTCCAAGCCGAGTATCGTCATGGCGATTTTGGCGGGCGCTTCGCAGTTCCTACAGGGCTACCTCATGCCGCGCGTGGCACCCGGCCGCGAGACGGAGATGGGCATGCAGCGCGCCTTGCAGATCCAGACGGTGTACGTGTTTCCGATTTTAATTACGATTCTTTCATTTCGTTTTCCTGCAGCATTGGCGCTCTATTGGGTTGTTCTGAATGTTGTGGGCATTCTTCAGCAGGAGATTGTCCGTCGGAGAACGGCCTAGGCTCTCGTGCGCCGGTCTTCTTGGAAAGGTAATATGCGCGGTGGACAGCCGAACATTTTTTTGATACTCTGGCGCCATTGAAAGTCCACTTTTCCCACCGTCATGACCGAAGATTTACAAACAACCGTTCAGGCAGAGATAGAGACGTTCCTGCGGTGCGTGAATACCGCGGGCGTTGTTGATTTGGATGAATCTACACATCTTGGCCTCCGATTCAACATCAAGGTGCCCGATGCAAGGTTTCTTATTGGTGAACGTGGGGCCAATCTCGCATCTCTCGAGCATCTGGTGAAGAAGGTCGTGCAGAAAAAGCATCCGGAAGCTCCACACTTCCTCCTGGATGTGAACGACTACAAACTGAAGCGTACGGATGTATTGCGTGATGAGGTGAAGGCTATTGCAAAAAAAGTCCGCATGTATCGAAAGGAGATTGCGCTGAAACCCATGACATCATTTGAGCGGCGGGTAATTCATATGACGCTCGCTCTCTACCCCGACATTACCACCGAGTCGTTGGGAGAGGGGCCGGACCGGCGCGTAATCATAAAACCCTACCCCTAAAAACATTTGACATGTAACATTTGACGCTTGACGGCTCGTGAAGCCGTTTCGTTTTTACTGGGGCCAAATGTCAATCATCAAAGGTCAAGCGTTATAACTGTAAGCGCCAGAGTGTAGAGTCAGACTTCCGGATAAAAAAGAGGAATTTGTTATCGGGGCTCACGAACAGATCGGTTGCATCTATTTGAGACGTTGGCAGAACGTCCTCGTACGCTCCCGTGGCCCGGTTAATTCTCACCACACGGTCCCGGAAGTGAACTTTTCCCTTGTACCACTCATCGGGGAGACCTGGGGGGGTGACTTCCGGAACGGCGCAATAGAGAAGAGTGGACGACTCATCCCACGCGCACTTTTCTCTCAATGTTTTGATGTCGGTGGTTGCAATAAGTTCTCCACTTCGCTTTCGAAATACCAGCGGCTGTGGGATGCCCCGTTCGTCGGTGGAAAAGACGGCATAGGTGTTCGCGGGGAACGCGGGGAGAATTTGAAGCCCGGGTGACGAAAGAAACTCCGCCACTCCCTGCCCAAGCGTCATAAACAGTGAACTCGCCAAGATAACACTGCTTGGGGTTGTGGTCATCAAGATAGTGGTTGTCCCGATCCACTGGACCCGCCAGTCGGGGCTTTTTCTCGAATAGATGACGCGTGGACTGCCACCCTTCCCGTCTGCTGTCACGAGATCGCTTCCTCGCGAAGAAATTTGCGTGTATCCGATCCTTGATCCGTCCGGTGACCAGACGGCACTGGTAATAGCGCGCGGCAGAAACGTCGTACTTCCCGTGGCGATGGTCTGAACGAAATATTTCGTTTCATCATCGGTGGCATAGGCGACGATGGCGGCGTTGCGGCGCGCATTCCAGTGAGCTTCAAGGATCCCGAGAATCGTGAGGTTTGAGAGTTTTGCCTCATTGCTTCCATCAAGGTCAATCTGGAAAAGATTCCCGCCCGCGCGCTTGTAAAAGAGAATATGCGTTCGGTCTTGGGAGAGCGCCGCCCCCACTACCGGATCTTGAGTGAGCTGAAGCAAGCGCTCCTCATCCTCTCCGGAGAGTTTCGGAGTTGGCTCTTTGCCAGCGCTGCCTGGTTGCTCCTCGCCTCCTGAAGGGAATAAGAGGAAGGTGCGCTGCACGCCCCCGGGTTCGGAGGGGACAAGAAGGTAGTTTACGATAAGCCAGCCGATGAGGAGGATGACGACCCCAATGATTATGCCGAAGACGATTTTTGTAGTTCGTGTCATAGTTCGACGGATTCGACTACGCTCACCGTGGTGAGTGAAATCGAACCACTGGCTCACTACGAGTGATGAATAAAACTTTCTCTGATAAGTATTGGATGATGGGCTTGCCCCGAGTATAAATCGAGGGATGCTAATTTTGCTGTGTGGTTTGGGGGGCCGTTCCTCCGAGGCGGAGCGTTACAAGGTCCGGATTAATCGTATACAGCAACGCGTATGAAATTCCCGCCAGCAGTATTCCCCAGAGCGCATTCTGTATTTTCTGCTTCCCCTTGCCGAGGAGTCCCGTATTGTCGCCGGCAATCGTGATGTAGATGCCACCCCAGACCATCATGAGAAGCGCAGAGATGCCGACGAGCGAGAGCCCCAAAAGATAAAATTCGGTAAGTCCGCCAAAGAGTTTCGTGTCCTCACCCGTTTGCGCGGTTTTTGTCGGATCGGCGGGCATTATTTGGGTCTCGGCCTGACCGCCGCTTGCCCAAAGACCGGGAGCGGTAATACCGAGTATGGCGGCAATAATGAGAAGACAAAAGATGAACTTCATGCTATTCCAGCGTAACGTTGAAAACATGCGCAGCACCCAGCGCGCGTTCGGCAAGATCCTCGAACGAGACGCCGAATGTCTGAATACCAGTCGTTTCTTCCGTGGAAGTAAGGGTGAAACGCCGGGGCCTGGGGTCGTTGGCGGCATCAATTTCTTTGCCGTTCAGGTTCCATGAGTAATGCAGTGAAGCGAGAGCCTGGCGCGGTACAAAGAAGGGCTCGACAATAATTTCTACGGGCCTCCCCGCCTCGCGCGTAATTGATTGTATCGCGTTTGCGTAGTCAATACCGGCCAACGGTTTCGCTTCATAGACGAGCGCCTCTGGCTGGCCGAGAGGGACGGGGAACTCGGCGCTTGCATTCACCGTCTCCGCCGCATTGGTTACCCGTACGCGTATGGAGCTCCGGAGGGCCGAGGTGCTCGGTATGGTGTAGGCAATGACAGACTTGCCGGGCCCAGAGGCCTCACGGACCATTGCATCGTTTATGAACCACGTGTACGTAAGAGCATTTCGTATCGCCTCAGGAAACGAGGGGATTGCCTCGATAAAAATGCGGGATCCTGAGGACGGCATGGCTTTGCCCCGGTACCAAAGCGGAACGTACGTGTTAGCCCACCAGTAGAAGCGAATTTGAGCCGGCACCACCGATATTGACCGCACCGCCGACTCCCCCGTTGCCGCATTGACGCGCGCCTCGACTTCACTTACCGTCCCGGCCTGCCCCGCCACCATCGTGAAAGTCGCGAGTCCCTTGCCGGAGGCTGCCGGTTTTCCGTTAACGACCCAGGTAATGTCAGACTGGCTGATGTCGAACTGGAATGAGTTTGCGGTAAACGTCACAGGGTCGCCGGGGCGCGGCTCAAGCGGCGACTGTTCAACGCTTACGGTTCCTTGCGACTCAGCCTCGCGGCGCCGCGCGATGAGTGTATCGGCTTGTGCCTCGAGTTGTTGGAAAAGCTGCGTTGTCGCGGAGGTTTCCAACGGAACCACCGTTTCGGCGGTTGAGCTCGATGTTCCCATCCGCATCTCGACGCCGATCCGGAGAAAGCCCGGATTTTTGGGCGCTACAAATGAAGTGGTGCTTTGCGCAACGCCGGAGAGATCGGGGCGCCGCTCTCCGTTCACGTACCATGTGAAGGCGGCGTTGGCAGCCAGAGATGGGTTTGCAAGTTCGGCCGTGGCGATGATAATTTCCTCCGTTTGCGCCGGATTGGGAATGACGCTGAGCGCGGTAATCGAAGTTGATGTGGGTGCCTGCCCGGCGATGAATTGATTAATAAGATTCTCGATGGTGCTCGGGTCGAAAGATTCCTGCGCGAGAATGGGCGCATGAATCCACACGAACATTCCCGCTGCGGCAAACATCGCCGCGGCTATGTATCGTACCCTTTGTATCGGTCGGTCTTGCATGTTTTAGCGGTTATTGAGCCAGAGGCCGAAAAGATAGACAAACGGCGTGGCACCGGAGAGGAAAACGTACATGAAGTCACTGCCCGGCACCACTTCAGCAGCGTTTTTTTGCAGTTTCACCCCGCTGAGAACCTTCAGGTTGCTGCCGAAATTTGGCGGTGTTAAGTCTTTCAATCGTGCAACGAGCCAGAAAACCCCGGTCGTTGAGTAGCTGATGGCAAATCCCAGAGGGGCTGTTATGGCAAAGAAATCGGCAAGCCAGGAGAGGGTGGTGGCGCCGGCGGCAATGACGCAAAGAATGAGCCAGAAGGCGGATGTGGGCTTTGCGGACCCTTCTTCACGTTCAGCTTTGTCCTCTCCCTCCGCGGCGCGTGGACTCTCGGCGGGCTCTCCTGGATTTTGCGCTCGGTCTCGATAAAGATTCCCGCGGCTCGCCTGCTCTTGAAGCCGGGTAGCAGTCCGGTCGGTTTCCTCTCGCTCTTGAGGCGAGAGATATTCTTCCCGGGGAGCCCCTCCCGTCTTGGTGTCGTTTTCCGCTTCTGCGCCGAGAAGATTGGTGCGTGGCATGAAATTTCTCCTTCCTTAGTTATTGTAATACATCGCCGGGAGCCGGCTGGCCGGCTGTGGCACTTTTCGCCTTTTTGAAATCGGCCTTTGCCTTTTTTATCAACATCAGCTGATTGGGGTCCGAGGTAATCACCTGGTCCTCGGTGTATGAGGCAATGATTTTGATCGCCACATGCTTCAGTCCGGCAAAAAATATCCCCTCTCCGACATCCGACTCGAGCAAGAGGAACTTCTCCTCCTCCGTCAGGTTGAAAGTTTTCACAACGGTATCAATGGTCGCGGGAGACTGCTTTAAGAGGAGCTGAATCGAAGAGTTGGTGACAATCGGCTTTCCGTACGGTGAACTCATGAAGTCGGCCACATCCTGCGTAATGGTGGCAAGCCCGAGAAAGTATTTCCGGGCGCGCTTTGCAATGCCGTACAAAAATGAGGCCCCATCCTCCTGGCGCATCAGCCACCAGGCCTCATCAACGACGAGGACCCGTTTTCTCAGCTGGGAGCGCACAAGATTCCAGATGTAGTGGAGCACAATGTACATGGCCACAGGGCGCAGCTCTTCCTCCATGTCGCGGACGGAAAAGACCACCATCTTCGCCGATGCGATGTCAAGATTGGTCGGCTGATTGAGAAATCCCGCCCAGGTGCCCTCGGTGTATTTCTTGAGTCTCATGGCGAGTGATCCTCCTCCCTCGGTGTTGGCGAGCACGAGCGCTAAGTCTGAAAGCGTGGGAAAACTGGCCTTCGCAAAATCGGACTGCGGCGTGATGTCGCGAGAGGCGTAGGTATCGGTAATGGCGCGATCGAGCACTGA
>CAZOFN010000004.1:5727-10464 GCA_964579195.1 uncultured Candidatus Saccharibacteria bacterium
GGAGCGCCCCCCGAGCATGATGCGAAAGAGTCCCACGAGGTTGATGATGTTCGAGCGAAGAATGTCCGCGGGCGACTCATCCTCCCGGGGCGGCGGCAGGTCAAAGGGGTTGATGTGATGCTGGGAGTTTAGTGATATGTTAAAGTACTTGCCGCCGACAGTTTCCGCGAGATACTCGTACTCGCGCTCCGGGTCAATGACAATCACCTCCGCCCCGATCATGAGAGACCGGAGGATTTCAAGTTTCGTGGCATACGATTTTCCGCCGCCGGATTGGGCGAACGTCACGGAATTCGCATTTGGCATGGAGAATCGGTCAAAGATTATCAGCGAGTTGTTGTGCCGGTTTATGCCGTACATGATGCCCTTCGAGGAGGTGAGATCGAAGGAGACGAAGGGGAACGTCGAAGAGATGGGGGCCGAATTCATGTAGTTATGAATAAGAAGCTTGTCCTGGTCCACGGGCAGTGTTGACTGGAACCCCTCCTCCTGCTGGAAAAGCGCCGGTTTCAGGTACACCAGCTTCGCTTCGAGCGCCGATTTGATGTTCGTTTCCACCTTGTTCAGTTCTTCCTCAGAATCTCCGTAAATCGTGATGTAGAGGGAGAAGTTGAAGAGTTTCTCAGTCGCCTGCTGCAGCTTGTCGCGAAGCTCCTCAAGATCACGGTAGGCGGTATCAAGAGCGGGATCGCGGACGAGCCCCTTTTCCTCGCGAAGGGAAATTTGGGACTGAACTTGGGCGACCTTTTTTCTCAGTTGGTTCAAGATTGTCGCCGTGTCAACCGGATGGATGAACATGGAAATGTCGAAGACCTTGTCGAGGTTGATAATCGGCGTGAACCAGTTCGTGTGGAGGTACCGGGGGTAGGAGAACGCAAACAGTGTCCGCACAAATTTCTCTCCGAGCCGCAAAAACGACGGATTCACCTGGAGTGCTGCAGGAGAGATGACATCGCGAAGCGTCAGTTCGCCCGTCCGGTAAATTTCCTCGGGGAACACCTCGAGAATTTCCTCGGTTGCTCTCTTTTTTGGTTTCAGAAAATCAAACAAAGCCATGGTCTATTCCTTGTTTTCCACCTTTTCCTTATCAATCTCCTGCATGTTGTAGAGTCCATAGAAAAGTTCAATCAGCTCTTCCGTCTTTAAGAGCACCGTGCGTACACCGAATCGCTGGAGGCCCAACTGCACTGCGTCAACGCGCTGCAGGAGCTGACTCTTGTACTCCTCGAATTTGTCGCTTTCTTTCGTGTCCGCCGGGCTTTCTTTCCCGCCGCCAAAGAAACTTGAAAAGAGCGAGTTCATGCCGCTTTTTTCTGCGAGCGACGGTGTGAAGGGAATCACGACGTAGAAGGTTTTTGAGACAATGTTCGAAAGCTCGACGAAACTTCGTACGAATTCGACGTATTCGGCTGTTTGCATCTTCAGGAGTTCGTTTTCCTGCATCTTCTCGTAATCCTTGAGGCTCGCAAGATACGGTTCAATATTCAGCTTTCTCGATTGGATCGTGAATTGGATCGAGAAGTCTATGGAGTTCAGGAAGTTCTGATACTGAAAGATGATGGCATCCTGTTCCTCGGGGGATTTGAGCGCGAAGTTGAATGCGGAGGCCATCAAGATCATGCGGTATCCCCCGTCTTTTAACGTCACGACGCCGTCCCGGATGGAATCCACCGAGAGGAACTCCTGTGAGGCACGTGCGGACTTCGATTTTTTGGACTCAGTGGGTTCTCTCATACTTGTTCGCTCGTGTCCTTTTTAATATCGAGGCTCCAGGCGAGGTCCTGCAACTTCGATTCTGAGAGTTTGGGGATCTTCGCGACGGTTGCAGCCGGCTTCGTTGCGTCCGGCTCCATACTTTTTTTCTTTGGGGGGAGTTGCTTCCAGACATAGAGATTCGGCTTAAAGAAGTAGTTTGCCATGTTGGTGAGCATAGTGACGAAGGGAATTCCGTTGACCTTCACGAATGCGAGAGCGAGGGCCAGCAGTCCGATGGGGGCCGCGACGATGACAAAGAATGTGAACGTGAAGACGTAGTAAAAAATGACAACAAGGCCCGCCGCCACGGAAAGGTAGATAAACTGCCGGATGGTCAGGGGACCTACGATTTTGTCTTCGATTGTTATGAATTGCGGAACCTGGTACTGCCTCATACATGCATCTGACCTTTAACAATCAACATTTGACCCTTATTCGATTCCAACAGGAGCTTTCGTCTAAAGACAGTAAGTTGATCCGCCAACGCAGCAGCTTTTGTCAAGTACTCACGATGTTCTTCACTTCCAATGTACATGTTATCCAGTGCAATATCTAAACACGAGACTACTTCATTTAGTGATGTGCGGAACCTATTTAAAAAGAGCGCAAAATCCTTGTCGGTTCCTCGATCAGATCCTTCCGCAATATTAAGAACAATGGAATCCGGTGACCTCCATAATTGTGGGAGTAAAGCGAATTTCTCTTTCGCTGGAAACTTTTTCTGTGAGAAGTTCTTAAGTTCCCTACTAAGTTTCCTTGCATCTTCATACACTTGAAATCCTCTGAATCTAAATTTCTTTCTAAAATTAGTCATCGGTCAATGGTCAAATGTTAAGTGTCGTCGAGGGGCTCGCGGTAGGGGTCATGTGTGCGGTCGGTGGAAGGTGGCGCTGCTGGCGATCGTGCGGGCGGTGCCTGGCTTGCAGTAGCCGGTTTTGCCTCGGGGTTTTGTTCCTTCACCGTCTCCCGCGTAAGTGCGGCAGAGGCTAACTCGTTTAGCTTTTCAGATACGGTATCGAGTGGCGATGACGGTACGCGGGGAGGAGTTTCGTTCACGGCGGTCGTGGCATCCGGAATCGCGTTCGGCGCTGAGGCTCGTGGAGGAGTTTTCGCCGTTTGTGGAGTCGGTGGGGCGGCGCCTTCCATGATGCGCGCCACTTCTTTCGCAAGCGCCGGTTCGTCGCTCGCCGGAGCGGGCGTCGGCTTTACTGCCGCACTCGGAGCAGTAGCCGCCTCCTTATGTACGGGGATGGTTGTCGCCTCTTCAGCTCCCGCGTCGTGCGTTGCCTTACTCACCGCTTCCCAGTACGCGCGGTCTGAAACCACCTCGGCATTCCAGTCTTTATCTGCTGTCGGCAGGTTTTCGACGTCTTCCGCCAAAAAGGGGGCGTTCGTGCTGACGCCGTGGAGTCTTTTCAGGCTTTGGCGGATGGGGGCGAAAATTTTCGCGTTGATCTCGCGCGCAACTTGGACGGCTTTTTCCTGGGGGATGCCGAGGACCTTCCCGATGGTCTCGACGAATTTGCGCGCTGGACTCGCGCCGACGATCACGTAACCGGTTTCCGAAGTGAGCTTCCCGAGCTTGTCAATGGTGAGTCCGTATTTTCTCCCGATGGCAAGCATGGTCTCGGCGGTCTCGTTACTCTCGTAGATTTCAGCGATATCCTGGGGGAGCGCCGCGATTAACTCCTTCATTTTTTCTCGTGGGATAGTAGTCATGATTTTGGGGTTACGGCGGAGTGGCGCCGGCGATGGTGCCCTCATCGGCGATAACGAATTTTTCGGATTTGGCCGACATCGGCGCCCCGGTTTCTAGCGAGTTTCTGATACTGGGGCTCGAGTTGATTGCGTCTGCTATCTGCCGCGGCAGTCCCGCAATCACTGCATCGAGGTTCGTAGGCGGACTTTCTCGGCTCGCGAGAAGCTGTACGGCCTCCCTTTTGAAGTAACGGCCGTAAGCCTGGTCGTATTCGGCGGTTCCGGGCGCATAACGGCCCTCGATTTCTCTTTTCTTAAACACCCCGCCTCCCGCGTTTCGCATATTTGCGAGTTCGCGGGCAAGCTTGTCTACTCGTTCCCCAGGGTTCAAGGTTATGTCGCCGTACACATTTTCTACTGCGGCACTGATGGAAGCGCTCGGCGCGAGCACGTTGTCGGACTCGTCTCTCAACGTAAATGTTATCGCTTGCGTCTCCTTCAGGTTATCGCGAGTGATGCCCGCCACCCCGGATTTTTTAATGAGGATGTCTTGGAGTTCCTCCATCTTGTTTTCGTCATTGCCGATGTTTCTCAGGAAGTTCGTGTTTGCCGCCAAAAAGAAGACTCCTTGCCGCAGTTGCTCGTTCGTCTTCATTTGTTCGGCTGTGATCTTCTGGACCTCCTCGCGCGGCATGTTGGCAAGCGTCCGCGCCATTGCCCGCCCCTCGTCCTCGATTTTTTGCCTGCGCGCATTTGAGTCCGTGATGGCGTTCAGCTCTTCTGCTGAACTCATCTTCACGCCAGTTTGCACCTCAACTCGTTTGCCGAGATCAGTGATGGCCGCGAGGAACTTCTCTTTGTCTTTCGGATCCTTCAGTGTGGTGAGGTACGTTTCTCTGAGTTTTGCAGCGTCGGTCTTCTCCAGCAGCTTCTTTAGCTTCGAAGGCTTCATGCTCTTCACCGCTTCCTCTTTATCCTGGGAGGCCCCCCAGCGAGCAGCGGCGTACTCGGGATTCGTATCCGCCGCAGCGGCGAGGCGGTCAATGCGGGCTTTTTCCGATTCATCCTCGAGCTTTTTCTTCCTCCCCGCTATGGCGGTAAGCGGTCGCAGGGGCGCTTCCGCGAGCGCTTTTCCGATTATCGGAATTCTACCAATGGTCTTATCCAGCGCCTTCGACACCGGTGCGCCGACCATATCAAGTGTGCCGCGCGCGAGCCCGCCGCCGACCCTCCACCCGACGTTAGCGGCCTTCGTTGCCGCCCATCCCTTCATAGCTCCGGTGA
>CAZOFN010000004.1:10474-26593 GCA_964579195.1 uncultured Candidatus Saccharibacteria bacterium
GCGCTACGATGATGGAGCCCAACATAAAGCCGATGCCAATGACGTAGGATAGCAGGATCTGGCTTGCAAACATCTTGGTTTCTGCGAGTCCTCCGAATATCAAAATCGAGGCCATGAAGCAAAACATGAAGGCCGGGTAAAAGAAGGCGTAAGTAAAAAGCTTTGACCACCACTCGCTCCAGTGCTGTTGCCGCCCGGGGACGAGGAAGGAGAGAAACGCAAGCGGGCCGAGGACAAGAATGAAGGAAAGCGCAATGATGCGGCCGATGAGAAGGAAGGAACCGGCAAGCATCACGAAAATCGCGATAGGATAGACGAGAAGCTTCGCCATGATGGCGAGCCCGAGCCGCGCCATTGGGTCCGAGCTTTGGCCGAAGGCGGTACTCGACAAGGCTTTGCGCCAGTCGCCGCAGGCGAAACTATTTCTCAGTACAGGGGGCGCTTGGCTCCCACACTCGGCGGCTGTCACGGTGACCTTTGAGCCTGCGCTCAGGCTGGCGGGCTTGTTTTCATACTGGTATAGCTCATAGACACGCGCTTCAGTTTTTGTTGCCGCCTCAACTTTTTGCAGTCGTTCTGCATCGGTCCTTTCCGTCCCGTCCAGAATGCTTTTGCCATTCTTGTCTTTTTTTGTGAGACCCCGGAGCTCCCACTCCACCCCCTTGCTTTTTATTGTGATCATCTCCTGAATGGCGGCTGAGAGCGACCGGTCGCTTCCGGCAAGCCAGGTGAGCGAAGTGGGGACCCGGGCCCGTTCAAGGAATACGTTCCCGAGGACATTCGCCTGGCCGATAATGAATGTCCCGATTAAAAGACTGAAGTTAATGAGGAGCGCGATCACGATCAGGCGCGGCAGGACGCTTTTCACGTTGAACTGGTCGAGGTCGAAAATTGTCGCGAGCGCGCTGATAATCAAAATAATGATGAAAAAGAGGTTTGCCGTGTCTCGCGTGATGGACCAGGCAACGGCGATACCCCCGCTTTTCCATATCTCATCCCTAGTGCTTAGTTGAATGACCGCGTTGAATAATCCTTCGACGGCGCTTATGAGAATGTACCCCAGGCCGTCAATGAGGTAAAACACTCCGATCAAAAGACCACAGGCGGGGTTGGCAACCGCGCCGATAAGTTTAGAAAACCAAGTGTTACTGCCACCGCAGCTGATGTCGTTCAGATCGTTGAGAGTCTGTGTCTGGTTTGCGGCAGGGTTTTGCGCGCTGCCGCCGGAGGCTGGCGCACCCGCTCCCGTGCCTGCTGCGGGCGGGGCAGTATTTGCCTGGATTTGCTGTATTTGAGCAGCGCTGCCTGCATCAAAATTTTCTTGGGCATAAACAGGACTTCCCCCGAAAGAGAAGACGCCCGCGACGGCGATGAAGATGGCGAGTGCTGTTTTCATGTCTCAGTTGCTCCCGAACGCCTTATTCAGACCCTCATTCACGACCTTTCCAACGAGTGCGTCAATAATGGCCGCAATCGCCTCGCCAAATTCGTCAATAAGCTCGGCTTCGCGAAATTCCGACTTTATGGGCTCGGTGGCAAGGTCGGACAAGAACTTGCCGGGCGTTTTCGTCTTGTACTCCTTGCATTCCGTCAGCGGCGCCTGAAACCTGCAGCCTTCTGGAACGACCCCCGCGGTCACGTCGCACCGCTCCCCGCTCGCCTCGTGGAAGTAGCCGCCCTGAACGACGGTGACTTCATTCACGCACACCTCAATTCCCGGATAGCCACTGCCGGCGGCGACCTGACGCTCGCGAGCCTCGGTCTTTTTTTTGACTCTTCGCGCAAGCGCCCCTTGTACTCCCAATTCCACCAAAAGGGGGTCATTTTCCGGGGAGAAGAGCAGCAGGCGTTCGTTGTAGGGGATGGTGCTGGGGTTCTCGAGGCTCGCGAGGTACGCCGAATGGGGTTTTTGGAAGTTGCACTCAAGTCCCGCCCTGAGGTCAAATCCGAAATTGAGATTGACTGCCGGATTGATTGGAAAGTAGTTGCAAAAATCAATCCCGGTGAGCTCCGAGGCGAAAAGCCGTGCTGCGTTCTCGGCGGTCTTTTTGGCGTCGAACTCGAAGTTGGTGACAAACGTCGCCTGTCCGCCGAATTGTCCCGTCTGAATCCAGTTCAAGACCATGTTTCGCATCTGCCGGATGATGATTTTTGCAATTTCAATAGCGAGCTGCTTCAGGCAGGTATCCTTGAAGTTATCGTAAATTTTTCCGAAAACAGTTCCCAGGTTCTCGGCGTTCACGCCGCCGGGGTTCAAAATTTCGCCGAGTGTAGGCGAGATGCCTCCAGAAGGGACTTCTGTCGCAAGGAGCTTTACACGCGCTGCCGTGACTGCCTTTCCAATGGCGGTTGCGATGGCTTTCCCCGAGGTGAAGCCGAGGGCGGCAGCGACGCTACTGATGGCACAGGTTGCCGCCGTCCCGATCTGAGCGTTTGCCGGCCGGGGGGTAAGAAGAAAAACCACCGGCGTGAGAATGACCACCACCATGAGGGACCCTGCGACTCGCTGAAATGATTGTCTCCGGAAAAGTTCCATGTCACCAAGCGAACATTTGATGCCCGAGTTCGTCGTCGGCAAAGGTGATTTTTGTGGCGCGAAGCCAGTTAAGCACCTGCTCGTCGTAGAGCCGCGTCAGTAGAATTTTGGTGAGTATTCGGTTCTGTACCGCAATCAACGCAGAAACCGGGTCCCGCTCGATGTTTCGCATCACGGCAAGTTCGAACTCGGTCTTTTTCAAAAGACGCACTCCCTCTTCGTGGAATGTCTTCAGCGCGGTGGGTGATGTGAGGGCGGCATACTGTTTTGCGAGCGTCTCTGTCGCCGCGATGTACGGGTCGAGTTTTTTCATGTCGGAGGGGTCCGAATCCCGCAGCACCTCCTCGACGATCTCTAGGTCGCCTTTCTCGACCGAGTCGTACGCGTGGAAGAGAAGCTCTGCGACGCCGTTCAGGTAGCGTTTTATGAATTCAGGGTCGTTGTTCGCGTCATATCGGAGTACCCCCGCGCTCCCCTCGATGAATTTCTTTTCGGCTCCCGCATAGGATTCAGAGAGTCTTTGAATTTCCGCCTGCGACAACGGGTTCGTAGAACCTTGCCCCAGCGCGCCAAGAGCGCTCTCGTTGATGAATGCCCGCGCGAGCTCACTCGTAACGCCATCTGCGGCAAGCCGCGCTGGCTCGACTTCTGCTCCGGCAATGGTCCCCGCACCCTCTTCTTTCGGGCTCCGGCCCGCTCTCGCCTCCTCCCCATCGGAAACGCCGTCCCCGTCGGTGTCCTGCTTCTCGGGATCGGTTCCCCAGAGCGTCTCTTCCCAGGTTTTGAGGCCGTCCCCATCCGCGTCTGCAAGAAGTTCGCTGGGCGTTCCCAGTGCCGCTTCAAGCCGTTTTGCCTGACCCTCCACCCGATGATATTGAGTCCATAGCCCGTAGCCGACGACAACTCCGGAAATTACCAATATGAAAGCAAGCGAAAACAAGGCTCGCTTCTTGCTAAACCAAAACACATGGGGTGTTACACCCATGTGTTCATTCTACCGTAATAACTGCTGATTATTCTGTTGATAACCGGGTAGTGAAAATCCCGCTATTTGCGACTCCGGTTCGGTCTTATCTTAAGAGAAGCTATGAGCGCCGCCGCCGTTTCCTCAGGAGCGGGTCGTTCCTATATGGATGACCGGAAATCCCTGATATCCGCTGTTGCAGCATCCCTTCTTGCATACATCAAGACACTGAACTTGGGTAGGTCCGGCATCCCCCCGTGTCCAGTTACCTTGTTGGTAAGCGTAATGAAGATATTGCAGCGAGCTCCAGGTGAGAACGATATCCCGCCCGATGGGCGGTCCATTCACGCGAATCCAAAGAAATGCATAAACGGGGCAAGTACAGATCCTCGTTTGCTGGATTTTACCGCCAAATAGCATTCGCCCGTCCGTGGCTCTTCCGGTACTTGCTTGTCCGCGTACCTCGCTCGGCCTGGCAGAAATGAGGAGAAATCCCAAAAGTATGATTGCCAGTACCGGAGTCAGATTCAACTTCGGCATACGCTTTCAGTATAGCAGATTAGGCCTTACGGGGAGGTAGGAGGGAGGCCAAACGGAGCCAGTCGTCTGGGCTGAGGGCTTCGGCTCTGGCATCGGGGCGAAGCTCCAGATTGATAAGTGTCCCTTCAATTTCCGATTTTGGAAAGGTAAGCGCTTCTTCAAGCAGCGATGAAAGTTTTTTTCGGCGCGTGTGGTAGCCAGCGCGCACGAGAAAAAAGACCAATTCTTCAGAAACTCTCTTGCTTTCAAACGTTTTTTTGGAAATTGATTCGATGGCGATCAGAACAGAATCCACCTCAGGCTCCGGCCAGAATGCTTTACGCCCGATGGACAACAAAATTCGGGGATTTCCATAGAGTTGCACGCTTGTCGCCAGAAGGTTCGCATGGGGAGATCTGGCGATAATCCGCTCCCCCACCTCTTTTTGTATTACGAGGTAGAGTGAATTCGGTGCGGGAACTTCTGAAAGTAATTTTCGGATCAGGCGCGCTGTCAGGTAATACGGGATAGAAGCTACTACCTTGTAGGGGACGGCGGCGGTGAAAAATTCTTCGGGGATTTTTAAGATGTCGCCGCAGGTTACATAGATATTTTTCAGGTTTTTTTCTTGAATTTCTTTTTTCAGGTACTGGCAGAGCACGGGGTCCTTCTCCACAGCAGCTACCTTCCCGGCTCGTCTCGAAAGTTCAAATGTTAGCGCGCCGAGTCCCGGTCCGATTTCGAGAATTGTCTCTTCCGGCTTCGGAGACGCACACCCGACGATTTTTTGCAGCACAATTTCGTCAGCCAGGAAATGCTGTCCCATCAGTATATTGGGTCGTATATTATACTCACGAAGAATTTCTTTTATCTCAACGGGTGTCATCCTCTTCTGCTACATACTCCTCTTCATCTTCGAATAGCGTGTCATCTGTTCCCACGGCGAGCAAGGCTCTGGGGAGTTCCTTCAAAAATCGCGAGGGCGCTCGCATCTCACGCGAGCCGAACACCGTGCGGCTGTCTGCGCGGGAAAGAAAGAGCTTCTCCTTTGCCCGGGTAATACCTACATACGCAAGTCGCCGCTCCTCTTCGAGTTCGGCCAATGAGCCGGCAGCTCTCCCGTGGGGAAACATGCCTTCCTCAAGCCCCACCATGAAGACAATTCGAAATTCAAGACCCTTGGCGGCGTGAACCGTCATCAGCGTTACGGCGTCGTGCGTTTCATCAATGGCGTCGGTTTCCTGAATCAGGGCGATGTCCTCGAGAAGCCTTCGATACGCCTCCCCGCGGGGTACATTGTCGTAGCGGGCGGCAAGGGAGACGAATTCCTTTACGTTTTCCCAGCGCTCCTCAGCATTCTTTGTATCGTCAAGAAGGTAGAGCTCATAGCGTATTTCTTTCACGATTTGTTTCAATAGCGCGGAGGGCGGAAGCGATGTTTTTTCCTTTCTCAGCCGTGAGAGAAGATCCGTAAATTCGGCGGTCGCTTTTTTCTCCCGTGCGCTCATTCCGTGCTCGTCGCCGGCAAGAAGTTTAGCAAGCGCAACTTTTCCGATGCCGCGCGGCGGGACGTTGGCGATACGCTTTAACGATACAAAGTCTTTTTCATTCTCCAGCACTTTCAGATAGGCAATGAGATCTTTAACCTCACGACGCGCATAGAACTTCACGCCTCCCACCAACCGGTACGGGATATCGTATGTAATGAGCGCCTCCTCCAACGCTCTCGATTGCTGGTTAGTGCGGTAAAGAACCGCGATTTCGCTGGCACGATATCCGCGAGACTTTACGTCAAGAATAGTCTCTGCCACGAACGCTGCTTCCTCGCGCTCGTCAAAAAAGGAATGAATCTCAATCAGCTCCCCTTTTGGGTTTTCCGTCCAAAGTCGCTTTTCTTTTTGCAGGGTGTTTCTTGCGATCACGGCATGCGCCGCATCAAGGATGGTCTGGGTGGAGCGATAATTTTGGTCAAGAATCACGATCGTCGCGTCCGGCCAGTCTTTTTCAAAGGAGAGAATGTTGCGGAAGTCGGCACCGCGCCATGAGTAAATGGACTGCGCGTCATCCCCAATCGCAAAAATATTTCTTGATTTTGCGGCAAGAAGGTTTGCAAGCCGGTACTGTGCATGATTCGTGTCCTGGTACTCGTCAATGTGAAGATACCGATACCTGTCCTGATATACCCCGAGAATTCCGGAGTTTGATTCAAAGAGGAGCACGAGCCGCATCAGGAGGTCATCGAAGTCCATTGCATTCATGGCAAATAACGCCGCCTGGTATGCTTCATAAATCCGCGACACTGTTTTCGCAAATGTTCCCGGTTCCTCGCGATAGATTTCGGGGATCACAATTTCCCCCTTCAGGGACGAGATGACGCTCTGCATAGTTCCCGCCGGGTACTGCATTATTGAAATCTGAAGACGATACATGACTTCTTTTATCAATGCCAGTGAGTCATCTTCATCAAGCACGGTAAAGTGCGGCGTAAAGCCTATGATCTTTGCCTCCGTGCGGAGAATCGAAAGTGCAAATGAGTGGAATGTGCCAATGAAGGGTAAGGCTGAAGGCTGAAGGCTGAAGGCTGAAGCCCGGCGAGAAATGAAGCTGGTTTTTTTACTTTGGACTTCAGACTTGAGATCTGCAGGAAGGAGCTCGCGGACGCGCTCTTTCATTTCGTCGGCGGCCTTGTTTGTGAATGTAACTGCCAGAATTTCATTCGCAGGAACGCCTTTTTCTATGGCATACGCTATGCGGTGAGTCAGCGCCCTCGTCTTTCCCGAACCGGCTCCGGCAATGATTAAAACCGGCCCGTCGGGTGCCAGGACCGCCTCTCTCTGCTTTTCGTTAAGTTCATCGAGAATCCTGCTCATGCAGTCTTACGGTAACAGCATGAAGCGTAAAGCGTAAAGTGAAAAGCACAAAATATCGGCTCTTCATCGAACCGGGCTATCTGTTTTGCCCTTTTCGCTTTGCGTTTTGCGCTGAAAAGAATTGCCCCGTGGCATGTAACTCCGAGGAATCAGAGGCACGTGCCACGGGGCAGAATCCCACTAGCGTCTTCGCAGTGAGTACGTAATACGGATGAAAGAACTTATCGTCGGTGCTCGGCCGGACCGTCAGCGTTCGCTTGTTCGAAGGCTTCGCATTTTATTAATGAGAGCCACAATGCTGCACGGGCGTTCCGCCCTGCACCGCTATGGTAAGCCTATACTGCAGAGCTTGCAAACGACTTATACACACCCAACTTACAGATTGTGGCCAGTAGCTTGTAGGCTGTTTTCTCGACCTACCACCGAGAACCTGCAACCGAGACTGTGGAGTTACATTGGTTGACCCCGCTTCCCTCAATGCTAGACTGTGCCATGTACCCGGACTGATGAATTCCAGAGCATAATCCCATAGTTCTGTAAACCCCTACACCTAACGAGTTAAGCAATTCGCACTCTATATTTGGTAACGAGATGACTCGTTAGGTATGGGGGTAAAGGGTACTTGGCATGAAATTCCTCAATCGAAATAGCGCAAGGCGCAGTATGCGTGGGCCTGGTCGGCTTTCGCAAGCCAGGCGTTTGGTTTTCGTATTCTTACTGACTCTCTCGCTTGGAGGGGCGGGTAAGGTAGAGGCCGGCTTCTTTTCGGAGTTATTGAAGCTTTTCAGCCATGGAAGCGTGGCTGACCGGCGCGCAGCCTTCATTGAAGAGACGGAAGCGGCTTCGCAGGCGGCCCCGATTCTCGAATCCGTGCCGAATCCCGAGCCTTCCCAGGGAGACGAACTGCCTCTGCTCAATCTGGTTCAGGGAAGTTCCCTGGTTGCCCCAGCCAATCCCCTGGGGACGCTGCAGGACGGCAACAGTCTCGACCGCATCTTCCTTTATACGGTAAAGCCGGGCGATACCCCATCGGCGATCGCCAAGTCCTTTGGAGTTTCCGTGAATACCATTCTTTGGGCAAATAACATCAAAAGCGCCTCTTCAATCCGCGTTGGCGACCAGCTGGTAATTCTCCCCGTGTCGGGTGTGAAGCATGTAGTAAAGAAAGGAGAGACGGTGGACTCGATTGCCAAGCGTTACAAGGCCGATGCGGGCGATATTTCTGCATTTAACGGGATTGCGCTCGGCGGAGCACTCGAGGTTGGTACTGAGTTAATGATTCCCGACGGCGAGTTTCCGGTGAGTTCCCAGCCTTCACAAGTTCCTTCAAGAGTGGCAAACCTTCCTCAGCTGAAGGGTTACTTCGTCCGCCCCATTCAGGGCGGCAGGAAATCGCAGGGGTTGCACGGCCAGAACGGCGTTGACCTCGCCAATAGCTGTGGTACACCCATTTTAGCCTCCGCCGCCGGAGAGGTGCTGATCTCCCGCGAAACCGGTTACAACGGCGGATTTGGCAAATTCATTGTCGTGAACCATCCGAACGGCACTCAAACGGTCTATGCGCACAACCAGAAGAATATGGTAGTGGCGGGCGAGGAGGTGACTCAGGGTCAGATTATCGGCCTGCTGGGGAACACCGGAAATACGCGCGGCGCTACCGGCTGCCACGTGCACTTTGAGATTCATGGAGCTAAAAACCCGTTCTGAGAACCAAGAAGCAGGAATCAGGAATTAAGAATCAAGCACTGGAAGTTGTCCGCCCCTGGTTTTTTGTAAATTTCGATTTAGCGCTCTTTCCACACCTCATTTCCTTAATTCTTCTCCTTAATTCACAATTCTTTTATTGGGCGGTACCGCAGGGCTTCGAGGACGTGCGTTGAGTTGACCTGGTCCTCTCCGGCAAGGTCGGCGATTGTTCGGGCAAGTTTTAAAAGCCGATGATAGCTTCGGGCGGACAGGGCATACTTTTCGACTGCGCTTCTCAAGACTTCTTTTCCCTTTTCGTCCGGCAGCGCGAACTTTTTTACCTGTCGCACGTTCATTTCGCTGTTTTTTGAGATCCCTTCTTCCCTGAAGCGTTGTGCCTGTCGAAGTCGCGCTTTGGTGACGCGTTCCCGAGCCTCCTTTGAACTTTCGCCGGTCGACATCTGTTCCAGCTCATCATAGGAAAGGTTGGGAACATGCACGTGCAAGTCAATCCTGTCAACCAGCGGCCCGGAAATTTTTCGCTGATACTTTTGGATGGCTCCGGGCGGACAAATGCAGCTTATTTTGCTGTTCCCCAGATTCCCGCAGGGGCACGGATTCATTGCGGCAACGAGAATGAAGTTTGCGGGATAGGTGAAGCTGCTTTGCGCGCGTGAGACGGTGACGACCCGCTCCTCAAGCGGCTCACGGAGCGCCTCCAGCACGTTTCGCTGGAATTCAGGAAACTCATCAAGAAAGAGAACACCCTCGTGCGAAAGGGAGATTTCCCCCGGTCGGGGCGTTGGCCCTCCCCCGATGATGGCGGCGGCAGATGCGGTGTGGTGGGGGCTGCGAAATGGGCGTGTTCTCATGAGCGTGGTTTCCTGCGTCAAGCCTAAAGCGCTGTAAATTTTGGTGATGGATATGGCCTCTTCGAGAAGGAGCGGCGGCAGAATCGAGGGAAGCGCTCGGGCGAGCATCGTTTTCCCCGTGCCTGGCGGGCCGTGGAGAAGAATATTGTGTCCCCCAGCGGCCGCGATAGTAAGGGCTCGCTTTGCAGACTCCTGGCCACGAATGTCGGCAAGGTCCTGTGAGTATTCAAGGAGAGCCTTCGTCAAACTTGTTTGTGGGAGTGCTGAGAACTCTTTGCGGCCTTCGAGATGGTTTAGGCACTCACTGAGATTGGGCACCTCGAAGACGCGTATCCCCGAAACGAGCGCCGCCTCTTCGCCATTGCCGACTGGCACATAGAGTTCTGAAAAGTCGAGGCGCCGAGTAAGACTTGCGATCGCAAGCGCCCCGCGCACCGAGCGGACAGTCCCGTCAAGCCCCAGTTCGCCAACGAACAGCTTTCCCTCCGGGTTGAACGTCGTCTGGCCTGAAGCAAGAAGATAGCCGAGCGCAATGGGAAGATCAAAGGCCGGGCCCTCTTTTTTGAGGTCTGCGGGTGCCAGGTTTACGATCACGCGTGCCGCATGCTTGTGAGGCGGTTCCGCGCCAACATTCTTGATGGCGGCCGAGATGCGTTCGCGAGATTCCTGAACCTCCTTGTCAGCAAGTCCCACCAGCGAAAAAAGGTAAAGGCCCGGCGTCAGGTCAACTTCCACGCGAATGAGTTCCGCTTCAAGCCCAGAGAGCTGGGCCGAATACATAGTCCTAGACATTCTCAAGCAACTGGCGACTAGTTCCTAGCCACTCGTTCTTAAATTTTTAGTCAAATCCAGCTAGTCGCTCGTGGCCAGTGGCTAACCTTCGTGTTCAATGTCGAAACGCGCTGCGGGGTTGGCATGCAGACGCCCTACCGGGATTTCCTTTCCGCATGCCTCGCAGAGGCCGTAGGTCCCCTTTTGCATTTTATCCAGTGCGCGAACAACGTCAGCGAGATGCCGTTCAAGAATTTCTGTCTCTTCAAGGCGGGTCTCGTACTCCTCCACTTCATCGGCGTTTTCTTCCATCGTGGAGCTGGAGGCATTTTGCGCTTCACCCATCTGAGGGAAGGATGCATTCCAGTTTGCGGGGCTCTGGGGATCGCGTGCTGCAACGCCCCTAAGGTTTCCTTCCAGGCGCAGCTTTTCGACTTCCAATGTATTTTGTAAACGGTTGAGTTCCTCTGGAGGTATCATGGCGTATCCAGTGTACCCGTATGCGTCCACAAAGAAAAGATTCTGCAATCAGCTTCCCTCAAACAGCCGGTTTACGATCTCCTGGAAGGTCTCCCGTGATCCGGCCAAAATAAGATACTGCTTGGCGGGGAATATTCCATAGGCGACGGAGAGGTCATTTGCCGCATTCAGAGTCAGTATTCGGTAGCTGATATTGCGAAAGTCCCGGTCCTCAAATGCCGCATCCTTCGGTCTCTCGACATTGGAGAGAAAGAGGCCCGGCCAGTTGCGGAACGCGTCAGTCTCATTTCGTAGAAGATACTCAAGAGCCCGGTTTGCATCAGAGGTCTTCATCACAAAGGCAATTCTCGTACCGCTCCCGATTTTGTGGAGGATCGGCATGACGGGACCCGTGATGGAAACGGCGGCCTCTTCCGGCATCGCCACGCCCGCCTCTTCCAAGAGTGGGATGCCGTCCATGACCGCGAGTGCAGCCTCTCTTCCATCAAGCACAATGACCCGCTTTATGACGCCGGCCTTTTCTGGTTCTCCCGCGAGTGCCCGGATTTTCTCCCGCAGCGACGACACCCCTCCGGGCTGGTGCTCAATGGTGGCAACCTTGTCAACGGAGAAAAACGGCTGGGGGATGGCAGCGGTATGGACCTCACCCGGCGACTCGATGAAGAACTTTTGCCACGCCAGGAATCCGACGAGCATGAGGAGGAGCACGGCAGCAGCTGTCACGATGAACGTGTTTCTTCGGTGGGTGGTTTCCCCCGGCGCAAGGGAGCTTCGCTCTGCCTCGACTTGAGTTGCAATCATTTGCACCAGGGATGGCTTTGTCTCCTTCAAAAACGCCGAAATGTCCGACTTCATCGTTCGGATATTGACCTGCTTTCCTCCGACAAAACTTTCCTGCATCCCGAGCGTATCAGCCATACCTCCAGTTTAGGCCTAAAGTATGTGGATCCAAAACTCAATGGCTACGAACTGCAAATAAGTCCGAATATACGATTCGTATATTCGGATAACATTCATAGTTCGTAGCAACTTTAGTGGCGCCGTGGTGGACCCCGACGTCTGTCTTCCCGTTTCCATGTGGGCGCACCGCCCCGTCGTGGTTGATATTCAAGCTGGCTCGGCTGGGGATTGAGTGCGTGGTGGGCCTTAACATCTTCTTCCGAGTAGCGCCCCGGCACGTCCTTCAAAGAAAGATTGATCCTTCCCTGAGAGTCGATTTCCTTCACTTTTACTTGGACGGTGTCGCCAACATTGACGATGTCCTCCACTGTGTTCACGCGCCAGGGGGCGAGCTCCGATATGTGTACCAGCCCCTCCTGTTTGGGGGCTACCTCCACCATGGCGCCAAAGTTGAAAATTCTCGTGACGACCCCTTCAAGGATTTCTCCCGGGAGTACCTCCTTCGTGACGCGCTTAATCCACTCGACGGCCTGCTCCCCGGCCTCTCGATTTGGCGCGGTGACATATACCGTGCCGTCGTCCTCAACGTCCACCTGGGCAGTGGTAACGTCAATGATTTCGTTGATAACCTTGCCCCCGGGTCCGATCAAGTCGCGGATCTTGTCCGGATTGATATGAAGCGTTGTGATGCGGGGCGCGAGGGGGGCCAGTTCCGTTCGGGGGGCGGCAATGGTTCTCTCCATGACATCGAGGATTTCTTTTCGCGCTTTCCCCGCTTGGTCCATTGCTTCTTGTAACACCTTGGTGGTGACGCCCTCTATTTTCACGTCCAGTTGCAAAGCGGTGATGCCGTCTTTTGTTCCCGCGACCTTAAAATCCATATCGCCATGGTGATCTTCCGGTCCTTGTATGTCAGTCAAAATTTTGTAGCTTCCCTCTTTATCGAGCATCAATCCCATAGCAATGCCGGCTACCGCCTTCTTAATGGGGACACCGGCATCCATTAAGGCGAGGCTCGACCCGCAGACAGAACCCATGGAAGAGGAGCCGTTTGAAGAGAGGGTTTCGGAAACGATACGGATGGTGTAGGGGAATTCCTGCTGAGGCGGAATAACGGCCTTGATGGCCCGTTCTGCCAATGCAGAGTGCCCGATTTCCCGCCGCCCGCCACCGGGACGTCCCACTTCTCCTACAGACCAGCGCGGGAAATTGTAGTGGTGCATGAAGCGCTGCTTGAATTCTCCCTCCATGGTGTCCCAGAGCTGCTCATCGGATGGAGAGCCGAGTGTGACGATTGAAAGTACTTGGGTTTCCCCGCGCTGGAAAAGACCCGAACCGTGTACGCGTGGAATGATACCGGCCTCCGCCGAAAGCGCCCGCACCTCATCGGCTTTTCGTCCGTCGGGGCGATCTCCTTGTTCCAGCATCCGCCGGTGGACAATTTCGTTTTCGGTTTCGTGATACGCGTACTCAATAGCATTTTTTGTCACCGCTTCGCCGAACGCAGCCGTCGCTGCCTCCTTCCATTCTTTCTGGATCGCTTCCAGGAGTTCGTATTTTTCTAATTTAGGAATCTTTTGGTAGTAGGCGTCTTCCAGGCGGGAAGCAAATCGCTCATGCATCAGTTCCATCAGATCTTCGGACGGCAGAGAAAGCGGAACGGAAGCTTTAGGAGTTCCCTGTTTCTGAATTATATCTCGCTGGAATTTGACCAGCGTCGCGATTTCTTTTTGCGCGATTTCGAACGCCTCCGCTATCTCTGATCCAGGTACCTCTTTTGAGCCCGCTTCAATCATATTCAGCTTGTCCTCAAGGCCGGAAGCGATTATATCGAGATCCCCCGAGATTCTCTCATCATATGTGGGATTTACGATAAAACGCGCGTCTTTCCGCCCCATGCGCACCGCGGCTACTGGTCCATCCCAGGGTATATTCGAGATGCCAAGCGCTACGGAAGCGCCGATGATGGATGGGATATCAGGATCATTCGCGCCGTCGAAAGATAGGACCGTAGCGGTTATTTGCACTTCATTCCGCATGCGGCCGTTGAAGCGCGGTCGAATGGTGCGGTCAATCAAGCGTCCCGTCAGAATTGCCTCATCGGAAGGCTTGCCCTCCCGCTTGACGAATCGCGAGCCCGAGATGCGACCTGCGGCATAAAATTTTTCCTCGTAATCACACGTCAGCGGGAAGAAGTCTCCGCCCTCTTTCGGTTGCTTCGCCATGACGGCGGTGACGAGTACAAGGGTGTCCCCATAGCGCACGGTAGCACTGCCGCTTGCTTGCCCCGCGAGACGCCCGAGCTCAACGGTGAGCGTACGTCCTGCGAGCTCCATCGAATATGTTTTTCCGTTCATTCCTCTCGTGGAAGGAAACCCGCTATTGGAGGGTAAGTCCCGCTTGGGCGGGAGGAGGACTTCTGGTCAGTGTTGCAAGACGCGCCGTTCGTCGCGCAACACTGATCGCAAGCCGCTCTTATTCCTCCTCTCTCGGGGTTTCTTCCTGATTACTTAATAATTCTTGATTGTTAAGTGGTGCGTGATTTTCGGCATCCCCGCCGTTTCGTTGGCCGCCTCCGCGCCGCGGGCGGTTGTACCCGCCGAGAAGCCGCTGTGGAATGCGGATCGTGTATTTTTCGGGCTCCGCGCCGAGGTCGGTGAAGTCGTCAGCTGTTTCCTTCAAGCGTCCTGACGTAGAGCGCCCGAAGGACATGACCTCGACTTGCACTCCCATGGCGGAGCGGATATATTCGATCAACGGAATATAGTCCCCGTCTCCCGATACTATTATCACGGCATCCACAAGGTTCGCAAGCCGAATCGCGTCAACCGCGAGGCCCACATCCCAGTCGGCTTTTTTTATCCCGCCAGGGAAAATCTGGAGATCCTTCACTTTCAGCTCGATGCCGATTTTCTGGAGCGCCTCAAAGAAGCCTTTCTCCTCGCCCGATTCCGTGGCGATCACGTAGGCAACCGCGCGAATCAGCTGCCGTCCCGCGGTTCCTTGCTTTAAAATGTTTGCAAAGTTGACCCGAGCCCCGTAAAGATTCTTGGCCGAGTGGTACAGGTTCTGGACGTCGAGGAGAATCGCAACTCTCTGGTTCTTGTGCCGGATTACTGGCATCGGAGTGGTATGAGTCTCTAGTGTATTTAAATTTTTATCTGGATTCGCGAATCAAGAATTACGAATCATGAATTAAGCAAAATCTTAATTCTTACTTCTTGGTTCTTAATTCTAGTGTTTGAGTTTGAGTTTCTTCGCAACACTTACGAATTTTTCGGGGTCGTCTTTTGAGAGATAGTCCATAAGGCTCTTTCTCCGTGAAACCATGGCGAGAAGCCCACGCCGCGAGTGATTGTCTTTGGGGTGCTTTTTCAGGTGCTCGGTGAGCTCTGCAATTCGCTCGCTCAAAATGGCGATCTGGACAGCCGAAGAGCCCGTGTCCTTTTCATGAGCTCGGTGTCCTTCGATAAGTTTTGACTTGGTTTTGGTCTTTAGCATCCTTTCACTTATAAATTGGCTGTTGTGTGAATGAAAACGGCGATTAAACGCTATCACATTTTTCGAGAAAACGCAAGAGCGCGGGCGAGGGAGCGTTCCGCTTATATCCAAGACAATAAAACAGCGCTGTAATATTTCTTGGTGTGAACGAGTCAGGTATAATTGCTTCTATGTACAGAGTCGCGTCAATCGCGTTTTTATTTTTTACTGTTTTTCCCGCTTGGGCGGCAGACAGTAATGGCGACGTTTTGCTTCTCGACGTCCCTTTCGTCGTGCAAGCGCCTCTCGGAAGCTGGGACTGGCCTTGGCAGGATTTTTGCGAGGAAGCGTCAGTTGTTATGGCCTACGCCTACACCATGAATACTCCGGTCGGCAATCTCCAGGGGGCTCTTATGATGCTCGAATCCGCAATTTTCGAGCTGAAGACTTTCGGGTATGAGAAAGATACCAACGTTTTCGAAACCGAACGCGTCCTCCGGGAGCATTTTCGCTATGAAAAAACTCGGATTATTGAAAATCCCAGCGTGAGCGTGATGAAGGCCGAGGTGAAAAAGGGAAATGTGTTACTCGTGCCAGTTGCCGGCAGGATGCTGGGGAACCCCTATTTTGTTCAGCCGGGGCCGCGATACCACATGGTCCTCGTTCGCGGTTTCACCGCTAGCCACTTCATTGTAAACGAGCCGGGAACGAAAAATGGCGCGGGGTATCGATATCCCATCACTGTTCTTATGAATGCTATGCACGACTTGGTGCCGGGTAATATCACCGAGGGCAGAAAGGCTATTTTAGTCGTTGAAAAATAATTCCAATACGGCTGCGTTTTCATCCGTATTGGCTTTCACTCTTTGCTGCCCTTCCTCTAAATCAATTCAATTTCATTATCTTCTGCTATAGCAGAAGATAATGAAACCTATTGGTACATGAGCTTTCTTGAACTATGAGGAAAATTGTTGTAATTTGAGGATGTTTTGCGCCCTTAGCTCAACGGATAGAGCGCTTGGCTTCGGACCAAGAGGTTGT
>CAZOFN010000005.1:0-15072 GCA_964579195.1 uncultured Candidatus Saccharibacteria bacterium
GCCCTTACTATGCAAGCACTAAAAGCGCTTGAGAACTAAAGTAAGCAAAAAAATGAGAACACTCGCAAGTACCACGGCGGGTCCTGCCATGACATCCCAAAGCAATGTCGCTCCCATTCCGAGAACCACTGATATTCCTCCAAACACCATGCTGGTAACCCCAAACCCATAGAGACTTTTTGAAACATTCTTTGCCGCAGCGGCGGGAATTACCGTCAACGTTCCCATTAAGAGCGTCCCCACAAATTTGATGCCGAGTGCCACAACGGCGGCAAGCATGACAAGAAACACGGCATTGGCAAGCCGTGTTTTCTTTTTCGAAACATGTCCCAGCTCGGGCGCTACAATCGAAAACACGAGGCGCCGGGAAATAAGCACGGTAACAAGAATTACGGCGAGCGAAAATATGACACTCGCGACCGCCTCGGAAAATGTGATTTTTGTAAAGTCGCCAAACAATGCCTCGAGCAACTCCGGCTCGGGAGTCAGTAGAATTCCCAAAGCCAAACTCGCAGAGAATAGTACCCCCACGATAGCGTCAACCGGCAAGTTGGTCCGTTCTTCAATCCCCGCAATCACCAGCGCGCCCAGCAGAAGAAACAGGAACGCGCCGAAAAACGGATTCACTCCCCAGATGAGGGCAAGCGCCACGCCGGGAAGCGCCACGTGGCTTAAGGCATCCGAAACCAGCGACATCCTGCGCATCACCATAAAGACGCCAAGGAACCCCGCCGTAATTGCAGTTGCAAGACCCGTAACAAAACTTATAAGGAAGCTCGATGATGTAAATTCCATATATCCCTAAATCCAAATTTCAAAATCCAGATGACAAATCAATGACTAAAATCAAAATAAGCGACATCGAGACTTGCAATTTATTTGATATTTGAGCTTTGACATTTGAAATTTACGCGCTACGTGCGGTTATGGTACTCATGCAAATGGTGATAATAGGTAGACTCCCCATAGAGCTTTCGCAGTTGCTCCGGGGTCAGGGTCTCTTCGGGAGTCCCCGAGCAAACCAGCATTCTATTCAAACAGAGCACGGAAGTTGCATACCGGAAAACGACATTCAGCTCGTGCGAGACCAATATAATCGTGATCCCCAGCCGGTCTTGCAACTCATGAAGCACGTTGTAAATCGTCTCCTCGCCTCCGACATCAACGCCGGCAGTCGGCTCGTCAAAAATCAACACATTGGGTTTGTCAAAAAGCGCCCACGCAATCAGAACTCGTTGCAATTCCCCCCCCGAGAGAACACCCAGCCGCCGGCCCACGATAGACTCTGGGAGCTCAACCTCCCGCAAGGCTCCCACAATTCTTTTGTTGACACTCGAACCGGAGAGTAAAAACTTCTTCTCGTGCAGCAAAAAGAACTCGTGAACCGTAAGCGGGAGGCTTCTCTCCACGCTCAATTTCTGCGGTACGTATCCAATTTTCACATCCTCGCGCCAGTGGATTCCCCCCTCATACGGTAAGAGGCCGATAAGAGTTCGAAGGAGAACACTCTTCCCTGCCCCGTTGGGCCCAATAATTGCCGTCACTTCACCCTCGTTTACGACAAAGGAGAGATTCTTGAGGATCTCAAGCCCCTCAAGGGTCACCGATAAATTTTCAACTTTTAGAATCGGCATTTTCTCCATAGCTAAGAATGTAGCATGCAATATTCATCCGCGAAAGTACTCCTGTTCTCATATACTATTTCATTATCTTCTGCTATAGCAGAAGATAATGAAATAGCGCGGAAGATACTTTGAGGAGAGAAACGGCGGAGTCTCAACTTTCATTTTAGCTGTTGTAACATTTTCCCCGCCGAAAGAGTATTAATCACGTCTTTCTTCTCGCACCATCCGCGGCGGGCCTGGGCGATACCGTACTCTAAAACAGCAAATTGGTTCTTTGCGTGGGCATCCGAATCAATTGAGAATTTTACTCCCGCCTCGCGCGCCTTTCGGATATGCTCATCTCTCAGATCGAGCCGGTCGGGATATGCGTCAATTTCTAAAATGGTTCCTGTTTTCCGTGCAGCTTGCACAATTGCATCGAAATCAAAATCAATTGGCTCGCGCTTGTTAATAATCCTCCCGGTCAGGTGGAAAATAACATCAACATTCGGGTTCTCCATCGCGCGAATCACCCGCGCTGTTTGCTCTTTTCGCGGCAGTTTAAAATGAGAGTGCACCGCCGCCCCGACACAGTCGAGCTTTGCGAGTACCTCATCTTTAATATCAAGCGACCCATCGGACATGATATTCACTTCCGCACCTTTGAGCACCCGCAATTTTACGCTTTTTTTTCTTAAATCCTCATTGACGCGGTCAATTTCGGTCATTTGGCGAAGCAGCTTTTTCTCGTCCGAGCCGCCAGTCATGGCAAGCGTCTTCGTGTGGTCAGTAATGACAATATACCCAAGCCCGTACTGTGCGGCCGCAAGCGCCATTTCCGTAATCGAATGCGTCCCGTCCGTCCAGTCGGTTTGTATTTGCAGGTCGCCCCTCAAGTCGCCGTAACCGATCAAATCAGGCAACTCATTTCTTCGAGATGCTTCGATTTCGCCCGTGTTCTCGCGCATTTCCGGTTCGATGTAGCGAAGTCCCAGCTTTTTGTAGACCTCTTCTTCTGTTTTTCCCGCAATTCGTTCCGCTCCCTTGAAAAGTCCATACTCGTTCAACTTCCAGCCTTTCCGCGCGGCAATCTCGCGAAGCGCCACGTTATGTTCCTTTGAGCCGGTGAAGTAATTAAGAGCCGCGCCAAACGAATCAGCCGGAACTACCCGCACGTCTACATCGAGACCGTTCTTCATCTTCACCATGGACTTTGTCTCGCCATGCGCCGTTATGTGTACGACATCCGGCATTTTCACGAAGTAGTTCATGACCTCCCGCGGCTTTTTTGAAACGACGAGAATGTCAACATCGCCTACGGTCTCTTTCCATCGGCGATAAGAACCCGCGACAATTAACTCATCAACGGTTTTCAGGCTCTTCAGCTCGGCTTCAAGCTTTCGCACATACGGCGCAACGTCGCCAAGGCGGAACCGCCTGCCGCCTTTTGACATGAACTCAAGCGCTTTTAAAATCTTCTCCTCCGATTTTTTTCCGAAACGCTCAAGTTTGGCAATTTTGCCGGCGCGCGCCGCCCGTTCCAGACTGGGAACATCCCGCACTTGTAGCTTCTCCCACAATACTTTAATCGCCTTCGGCCCGATGCCTTCGATTTGCGCAAGTCCCGCAATATCAACCGGCAGCTTCTTTTTCATCCGTTCATATTCTCTCACATGTCCGGTTCTTACATACTCCTCAATTTTTTCGGCAATGCCCTGACCCACACCCGGAATGGTTCGTAGGGCTTTGGTGCCGCCTTGCGTATAAAGAACCCCAATATCCTCGGAGAAAGAGGCAATAGATTCCGCTGCGCGCTCGTATGCCTGCGGCTTGAAAAGCACCTCGTCCATGGCGAGAAGCTCCGACATCTCTAAGAGAATTTTGGCCATTTCCTGGTTTGACATTATGTTTCAGTTTAGTTGCTTTTCCGCCGCCCGCAAACTAGACTAATGCCAGTCCTGCGCCCGTGAGGTGAGCCACGGGCTCGAAAGCCAAGCATGGCTGCGTCCGGATGAGACACCCGGCTGCCAAAAGGTGAGATGGCTCGGACGTGAGAGTGTCGCCGCGCATACGGTGATCCGATGTCACGCTCCTGACGGAGGGGAACTCCCGAGGACTCGCCAGGCACTTTTCTGTGCCGCCCAGGAGAAACCAGACAAACTCCCACACGCCCCCGGCAACCTCGGGGGCATCTTCATTAGCGGCGCTCGGTGGTAAGCACGCGGGACACCTCTCGAGGCACGCGCGGGAGAATGTACGGCTTTAAAAAGAGCAGAATAACCAAACTGAAAAAGGCAAACAGGGCGTGCACGAGAAAGAGCGGACGAATACCGATAGAGGCAGCCAAGATCCCGGATGCGGCGCCACCCAAAGCCATCCCCGCACCCGTTGAGAAGCTTGATCGGAGTGCCCACTCAAATCCTTCACTGTTGGCATCGAGGTGACGCGTAAAAATGGCGAGAAACGGCGGAACGAAAAACGCCTGACCGACGCCGAGTAAAGCCTGCAAAAGATAGATATGCCAGACTTCTTTTGCGAAATAGTAAGCGGCAAAAACAAAAACTGAAAGACCGAGCCCCGCCACCATTGAGTAAAAATCGTCCACTTCTCCGTGATTTTTATCGAGATAGCGCGCAAAGGGAAGCTGGAGCAGTGATTTTACGATCCAAAAAATGGCGACTGCGAACCCAACGGCAGAAACCGGAGCAGCAATATCCTCAACGATGAAAAGCGCAAAAACTGGCGCGGTAATAGCAGTTGCCGCCGTGAAAATAAAATCCGAGAAGAGGATAATAAGTATGACCTGATTCAGGCGAATAAAAGGGAACTGCATACCCGGTGTTACAACTTCGATTGATAATATACTTTTAGTCTTTTAGCTATGAACCTCCGGCCACGCGTTGTCTTGAGATATCCTTCCCGGCGTTTGGCATCTTGTTCATCCGTACATCCTTCGCAATATATCAATTTGAGCGGCATGCGAGGTTTTGTAGAAAAAGATTCACCGCGATTATGCTCTTCTAACCTTCTTCGAAGATCGGTAGTGTATCCAACGTACCTATCCCCATCCTTAAGACTCTCCAAAATATAGACCCAGAAGAGCATATCGAAGTGTAACACCGGGCATACTCTAGAAGAGCGTTTGCGTGGGTGACGGTGCATCACTTTTGGGAGCGCCCGGCGGCGGCTCGGGCGCGACATCCCCTTCCACCAACTTGGGTAATTTCTTAAAACTTTCAGTCAATGTTTCCAAAACGGCAGTCGCGCGAAGCGCGGCAGCCGGATGAAACATGGGAATGATTCTTTTGCCATCTCTCAAAAACACCTTTCCTTGATCTCGAGTGATTTTCGCCTCGGGAAGGAAGTAATTCATGGCGAATCTTCCCAGCGGGACAATGGCTTTCGGCTGCAAGATATCAATTTGGCGCGAAAGGTAAGGACTATACAATGCGATTTCCTCGGGTAGTGGATCGCGATTATCCGGCGGACGCCGCTTTACGATATTCGTAATATAGACGTCAGCGCGCTTCCATCCAATCTCTGCAATCAACTTATCAAGTAGCTTTCCGGCAGTCCCCACAAACGGCCGAGAGAGGCGATCTTCATGAAACCCCGGCGCTTCCCCAATAAAGACAACATCTGCATCGGGATTCCCTTCGCCGAATACCAAATTTGCGGCGCCGTACAAGGGGAGAGACGCGTCGCGGGCAATCTCTTCCTCCAATGCTTTCAATTCACTTGCTTTCGACATATCATGTTACGAAAAAAATGTTGTCACTTCGTACAAAATTCCGAGAAAAAAGAGAAGGAGAACGCAATAGGGAATAAGATTCGATCGAACGCGAAAGATCGGGTGAGAGCCGAGCCGCTTCCAGATGGAAACAATCAGAATGCTTTCTATGCCGATCATGAACGTTCCCACAAGGCCAATTACGCGAATATAGTCGGAAACGCCGAAAACCACCAGAATAGGCGGAGCCAGCGATACGGCAAGCCACGCAACGTCGGGCGAAACTTGAAAGTCGTTGACAAGCAGAGACTTCAGCGTGAGCCCGAGACCTATATATGATGTCACGGTTGCAAGAATGCCGACAACGTTCCCCAGCGCCACAACATCTGGTCCGAGAGTCGAGACAAGGCCCCCAATCCCCTCGCGGGAAACCAGGGGGGCGCTTGCCGAAATGACTGAAGCGGCAAAAAGAAGATACAAAAAAGCAGGGACGATAGTACCCACCGTGATCACCCAGCCAAATCCACGACCCCTTCCCGGGAGAACCTCACGGACACGCGGAATGACTGATGCTCCCGCCAGCGCAAACAAAATAACGCCGTACGGAATATCTGCGGCGTTCGGCCGGAACTCGGTAAGCACTCCAAACCTTCCTGCGTCAAATCCTATAACGATAAAGAGAATGAGCGTTACGACCAGAAGAACACTGAGTAGCGTATCAAACCCGACCGCAAACCATCGGTCATAAAAGAAAACAATAAAACCAAGAAGCAAAAAAAGGAGAAAGCCTATCCCACTGACCGAAGAACCCCAGAAATACTGAACGAGACTCTGAGTAAAGCTGCCGCCGAGAATAACATAGGCGATGAGGGCTCCTCCAAGCCCAGTTACTGAAACAATGCCTACGATCTTCCGCCAGCCCCGACCGAGATACAGCGCCGCATACCCCGGTAACTGATGAGGCCGGCCAACGGAGAGCGCGACATCGCCGTACATCAGGTGAATGGCAAGAACCGCGGCAGTCAGAATGACAAGCTCCAGCACCCCCCGGAGAAAACCTGCTCGATAAAAAACAAATGGGAGCGCAAAGACTCCCACGCCGATTATCGTTCCGATCAAAAGCGCTAAAGCCTCTAGCCTGCCTTTCATTGCATTACATGGAGAGCACCACTAAATGACGACCACTTTTTCTTTCTTCACCAGGGCGAATACCTCCGCCACCAGAGTCTCCGGATCGGAGTTGTAAACAATCTTACCGGGACCCCGGAAGGCTTTGGCGACAATATCATCAATCTCATCGGCCATGCCGCCTGACCCCGTCAAAATTCCGATGGGCTTATTGTCTTCAAAAACGTCCGTAAACTCGTTTAAGGTCCCGATTCTGCCACAGCTAATAATGACCGCATCCGCAGATCGTGTAAGGAGCAGGTTTCTTCCCGAGTATCCAAAGCCAGTATAGACAATCAGGTCGTGATAATCGAGCGGCAAATCATACTTCTCAACGTGTTCCTTTTCAGTGGCCGCCGGCGAGATACCGATCACAAACCCTCCCGCTTCTTTGGCGCCGATGGCCGCCCAGTAAGGCGCCCCCGTAGTGGCGCCGGTTACCAGCACCGCGCCTTTCTTCGCGATTTCGCGCCCGAGCGCTTTGGTCTTTTCAAGAACATCGGGGGCACAGTGATCCGTCTCCGCCGCCCCCGAAACGGCGACTTTTACTTTCAAATGCGTATGATCTCCGTTTTTCATGAGTACGCTCAGTATATCATACCGAGCCCTCGTCCTCCCGAAGCTCCACCCGCATTCCGAGTATGGGCGCATCCGCCGCTATACCCAGCCGGTCGCGGACAACCTGAACAAGGCTCAGGGCCGCCTCGGTTTCTCCCTGCACTGCAAAGACGCGAAGAAGAGAATCTTTGAGCCCCGACACAAATTCATACAACCGATCCCTGTCAGCATGCGCCGAGAAGCCGTGGATCTGCTGAACTTTCGCCTGAACAGCGATACTTTCTCCATAGATTTTCACCGTGTCGGCGCCTTCCAGGATTTGCCTGCCGAGAGACCCCTTCGCCTGGAAGCCAGCAATCAGGAGCGTGGAGTCTCTGCGAGACAGGTACCGGCGCATGTGATGCAGGATTCTCCCCCCCGTCATCATGCCGGATCCAGCAACAACTACCTTCGGCGGCGGAACGTCGTTGATGGCTTTCGACTCTTCGACGCTCGTCGTATTTTTTAGCGTCTTTGACTCAAAAAGATGCGGGTGATTTTTATAGAGCTCCTGGATTTCGGGTTTGTAGTACGAACGGTACTTTTCAAAAACGGCAGTCACTTTGGTGGCAAGCGGTGAGTCAATGAAAATCGGCATTTCAGGAACTTGGCGTAAAACCAGCATTTCATTCAAAAGAAAAATAATATCCTGGGTGCGCTCCGTCGCAAAACTTGGAATCATCAATGTTCCGCCGCGGGCAGCGACATCTTCGATCGCCCGTTCAAGCTCCATACGGGCATGGGGCAGGTCTTCGTGTGTGCGGTCGCCATAGGTGGATTCCATAATAAGGTAATCTACCCGGTCAACATCTTCAGCCGGCGGCAGCAGCAACGACTCCTTGGAGCCCAAATCCCCTGAGAAAAGAATCACCTTCCCGCCTATCACCACTCTCACCATGGCAGAGCCGAGAATGTGCCCTGCCCGTAAAAACTCGACCGTAACACCGTCAAGAGAAACCCGCTCTTTATACTCAAGCGGCTTCCAAAGCGACATGGCGGTTGTAATATCCTCGACGGCGTATATCACCTCATCACCACACTGCTCAGCTTCTTTGGCCATGAGCCCCTGGCCGTCAAGGAGCATTAGCTCCGATAAGTCGCGCGTTGGCGGGGTGGAATAAATCACGCCGGAAAACCCTTCACGCACGAGTCGCGGGATGCGACCTACATGGTCAAGATGGCCGTGAGTCACAAAAAGCGCGTCAATTGATTTTGGATCGAATCCGAAAGGTTCGGCATTGCGCGATTCACAAAACCGGCCTCCTTGCACCAGTCCGCAGTCAATCAAAATCTTCACAGAAGATTTTGATTGTCCCGAGCCCGTGGTTCGACCATGCTCAGAGTTCGACTGAGGCTCACTCAAAGTCCCACCCTGAGCGTCAGTCGAATGGGTCGAGGGACTTCCTACCTCCAGTAAATAACAAGCGCCTGTCACTTGCCGCGCCCCGCCGTGAAATGAAAGGTTGATAGCCATTCAGGATATTATACCGCTTTTCGTGTTTAACCCGACTGGGTGAGAAGCCTCTTTCTCATGTCAGCAACATGAGGCAAAGCTGCTGCCGAAATAATTAAGAGGGCACCAACTGCTACTTTTAGAGTTAAAGCTTCGTGGAAGATAAGAATACCGAAGCCGATACTAAACACAATCTCCAATAGGCCTAGTAACCCCCCAACGCTTACCTCAACGTACTTCAGTCCCTCAATAATGAACCAAAAACCCAAAAGGCCTACAATTCCGTAGAGAACCTGATAAAACCAAACAGCATTCAATTGGGGCCAGTCTTGCAGCTCTCCTATCACAACCCCTTTTGGGGATGAAACGCGAACGGAGTTCATACCAAGTTTACTTCTTTCATTTTCTGAATAAATTCATCAAAGGACGTAAAAGTCTTGGCATTAATTCCTAGGCTTTTAGCTGCTTGTACGTTTTTCTCATCATCATCCCAATACATTACGTTTTCAGACTTCTCTTCTATTTTGGATAGCACCTTCTCAAAGAATTCTTTCTCGGATTTCTTATGTCCGAGATTGCACGAAAAGAAAGTCCCATCAAAGTATTTGTAAAATTCCATGTCGTTGAGTATGTAACTAGCTCTGTACTTCTCCTGGTCAGTAGTTAGATAGGCTTTAATATCTTCACTCCGCAAGTCTTCAACTACTTTCAAGACCTCCCCGTTTTTTTGATTCTCGCCTTCAAACCACCACTGGAGAAGTTCGTCTATTGGCTTCTGGATACCCCATCGCGGAAGATACTTTGCAATCTCTTCTTTCAGGTCGGCCTCTCCAACAGCGCAGAAGCCATATTCTTTCTTAAAGAACGGCATTATTTGTTCCAGCGGAATATTGTATTCCTTTGATAGCCTCTCACTGAAATAGCCATGTTTTTTGATGGTTACACCATCAGCATCCAAGAGAATTGCCCTTATCATGACTGCGTTTGGGGTGTTCTATATTGATACGACAGGCGGTCAAATTCTACTGTGTCGTATACCTTAACTCCATCTCCACAATAAAGTGCAAATTCCGTAATGCCCGCGTCGAGCACGGCTCTGCTACAAATGGTGCATTTCAGGTCTTTGGCTTTTATTTTGTTGCCATTCTCATCTAAGGCAATAAAGTAAATTCTTGCTCCAGTCACGTCTTGATTGTTTCGTATGGCATCCTCAATCGCTCGCTGTTCAGCATGGATGCAGCACGTTCTATCGTGCCGAAAACCAGCAGGGATTTCATACTCATTGAGGCACGTTCTGTATTCAGGACTATTCTGTGGCGGTGAATTAAAGCCTCCCCCGGTTATCACCCCACCCTTCACTATCACCGAGCCGCACTTGGCTCTAAGGCACAAAGAATCGGCAGCCACTTTCGCTGCCTCATTAAACCATTCGAGAGCCTCTTGCTCTTCTTGGCCAGATAAGATTCTCATAAATAAACAACTTCCAGCTTTAACCTGTCAGGCCCTTCAAAGAAAACAGCATAGTAATTTTCGGTATACTCAGGAAAGAGCTTTGGAGAACCGTAAAGAGGCTTGATACCTCGCGGCTCAAGGAATTCCTTGCAGAATCTATCTACTTCCTCTTTGGAAAAAACCCTAAATGCTAAATGGTTAATGCCCGTATTCTTGCGATGATACGGATTCCTTCTGTGGGCGGTTTCGGTCTCGATAATCCAGAAGTCAGTAGTGCCGTTTGAGACACCTATGTGTTCCAGGCTTTCATCTATGACTCGGTACTCAAAATAAGCAAAGAAGTCCTTGTAGAAGGGTAGGGCTTCGGCAGGGTTAGAGATATTGATTTGGAGATGATAGAGCGAGGTTTTCATAGTTTCTCGTTCCCTATTACATGACTTTCCGCATCCACTTTTAACTTGCCCTTAGACATATCAAGCAACACGAGGACATTGCCGAAGGGGTCCCTTACTACCGTGCAGCGTCCAATTTGTATATCAAATGGTTCTTTGACTATTTCACCTCCCGCATCCTCAAAGGCTGTGGCTGCATCATCAGCATTATCAACCAAAATATCGGTCTCGCTCTGCTTAAACTCCGCGTGAATGACCAACTCAGCATCGGTATCAGGCAACCTTAACCCCGCTGCCATTTCTGTGCGCCAAATGAGTTCGTGACCAAGTTTGCGAGAATAGAACGCTAACCCTTCCTCAAGGTTAGGTACCGGCAAAAGTAAACAGTCCAATTTTTTAAATAGTGGTGTCATCGCTCTAAAGTCGAACCTCCATAGCCCATGTATCCTTTCCTTCCCACGCGTCGAACATCTTTCCGAAGCCTTTTTCTCGGAAGAACCGCTCGGACTCTTTCAACAGCTTCTGCTGAGTTTTAAGATCTCCTGTCTTTAATATGGCCAGCAAGGTTTGCACAAGCTTTTTGGTATCCCAGGGCAACTCTTCTAAATGGGACTTCCCTAGCTCTTCATTTAGATAGGCACTATAAGGACGTGGTCTTGAGTAGACACCAAAGAGCGCGTCGAGAAAATACGGTATAGAAGCCGCTGCCTCAAAGTGGGCGCCTTCGGGATTCTTATTCTTCCATGCTTTAACAGAACGGAAAACGGCGTTTACATACGCGTCAAGCGAGTTATAGACAAAATAGTATCGTACCTCTTCTGGGATTCTTCCCTTTTCTTCAACCAGCTTCTGAATCTCTCCTGTTCGGTCAATCAATATCCTGCAATGGGTAAACTCGTAGCGCTCTACACCCGCTTCTAGGCTACCACATTTCGCATACTCCTTGAATTCCGAGAGGCTATCTACCGGCAAATCCATGTTCTTAAACGGGATGTCAAATTTCTTTTTGTACTCTTCGGCTATTTCATCTTTTACGATCACGCGGGCATCGTAGTCCGAGGATGCATTCTCGAATCCCTTGCCGCGAGAACCTTGAAGAATAAACCCCAGTACATTTGGGTCATCTTTGATACTCGCAAAAACTTCTTCAAATGAGTTCATACTTATTCCTTGCTCTTCAGATACAGTAAGGTGTCATATCCATCAAAAATCCGATCTTCCCGTTTCACTCCAAGTCCCTCCAAAAAGGCAAACAGCTCATTTTGTACTTTCTCAGCATCTGCCTCATCGGTAATCTTTTCAACTTCAACAAATGAACCGAGGCCATCTATCTCATCCAAGCAGATTTCCCAGCCGTTATGGTTTGTTTTTCTTCTCGTCTTATGAACCTGAATGACTTCTTGGTAACCCATAAGTAGAAGGGTCTCTTTCATTCCCTCGGGGTTTGAAATCTCAGTTTCGTACTCGATGCTATCCATCTGATTCGCTTTCGGCTGTTTGATCGTAAAAAAGAATTTGCCATTTGATTCGCGGATCCGCAGCAGATTTTTGTTCGGTTGGAATTCTTCAAATGCACCATAATTGGCATCCACAAAAATCGCATCATTCTGCCGCACTGGCGGCGCAATAGCGCACCCTAGCGACTCAAGTTTCGATGCAAGTTCCTCCAAATTATCAGCTTTCGCTTTCACCTCAATTTCCTTTCGCATACTATATCCTAACTCTTTACCAGCTTTGGTCTTAGGTCCTCCCAAACAATAATCTCCGCCCAGTTCGATGCAACAGTTTTCAAAACAGCTTCTTTGTCCTCTGGCTTGCCGCTATAGTGGTCTACCGCTTCTTTAAGTACCCAAGGATAGTAGCCTCGCCAGGAAAGCTCTTGCAAGGTACTAAGAACACAGCAATCTATAGTGAGGCCGAATACCACAGGGATTACTTTACCTGGTTCGCCCAGATTTTCCCTAAGCCATTCATCAAACTTTTTTGGATCTTGATATGGCAAGCTCGGCCCTTTATTTGGGTCTCCAATATTTTCACGTATCCAAATGGGAGAGTTCATGCATTTTAGCCACAAAGACTTTACAAGTTCTTTAGAAACGATGGACTCATATCCCCAGGTGCCTGGGACGCAACTCTCATCTCTGTCTCCTGGGCGGGGCTGACGATAATCTGAGATTATCTCGTTAACTTTAATATTTTTTTCTTCAAGAAAAGGAAAAAGCGTTTCCTTGAGGAAAGAAACGGAAGCTTTGGGCGTATAGTGCTTGCCGCCTTCAGTCGTGAAATCGTTTTGCAAATCAATGCTGAGAAAAGAGAACCTCATAGATTTGCTGTCAAAAAGTCTCTCAGTGCCTCCAAGTCTTTCTTCTGTGGGTCGTAATAATAGCTTGTGACACCAACTGATTCGGCACTTTTAACTGCATCCGGACTATGCTCGAAATAGACAACATCGTCCTTCGTGAGGCCGAAGTGGTTGAGCATCACTTCATAATACCTCGGGTCTGTCTTTTCGGGGTCGTGTTTCAGGGTAAATGCCTCGTACGGCATGGTGTCCAAACCAAATTTCTTGAACTGCTCGTCATTCGCTCCCGTCAGAATAATTTTCTTGTTCGGAAAGGTTTCGAGCAAATCATACATTTCCTTGAAAATACCCTCCCCCTCTATCACAAAGGTATCTATTGCATCAACGAGAATAGTTTTCATATCCTTTGCAGTTCAAAGGAGACAATCTTGACCACGGTGTCCAAGTTTACCGTATCACCGTAATAAACCCGGTAGCGGGCGAGCATACTCTCATGCGACTCTGGCTCGCCGTTGCCTGCAAAGTCAGTATCACTTATTTCGCCCAACTTCTTTTCTCGGACATCAGTGATTTTTACTTTGGCAAAGGGCGCTTTGGTATCCGAGTTGAGAAATTCAACCTCGTCATCAATGCCAAGATTCTTGTCATCCAAAAGACGGAACGTAACGTACTTCTTTCCGGAAAGAATTTTATCTATTAAATGAGGCTTAAATTTAAGAGTTTTCATTTTGCATCCTCAAGAACAAAAATCTAAATGTCTTTAGATTTTTGCAGACCGACTTCTTTACCTGATAAAAATTCGTCGGTCTTTTTGAACCTCCGGCTAACGCCCTCGACAGGGTAAAAATATGAATGTCTTCATATTTTTACGGGTTGATTACAATAATTTTGCTAAAGACAAAGTCGGCACTGAGAACCTGTACCGCGATTTTGCGTCCTCGAGAGGATTCGAACCTCTGGCCTCTTCCTTCGGAGGGAAGCGCTCTATCCGGGCTGAGCTACGAGGACTCGCCTTTGCTCCGAACCGTATCGGAGCTTCGGAGGAGCAAGTAGTGACCAGTGACTGCACTTGCCCATCCGAAGCTCAAATGTAATTTGAGCGAAGGGGGAACTACGAGGGCCAATACATACGTAGGTTAGCGCTCGCTTCGCCTCCCTCGGACGAAACCCGCGGAAATTTTTATGCTCTGACAAATCTACGCTAATTTCGTATCAAAATCCATAGTATGGATTTTGATACGAAAAAGAAAACGGCTCACGCGTCTCGCAGGGCTCATCCCGCAAAATGCATGAGCGTCTCATCCGTGAGGAGTAGGCGTTTTCGCGATCCGAGCCCCGCCTTACGGGGCCATCTGGCTTTCCCTGCATGTGTCCCGTGACAACAGGACAGGCTTGGGACGCCATTGGCGCGGAACCTTCTCTACTCCTCACGTTACAACCCTTCGATTGCTTATCTAGCCCGGTGGACTTTCGAATTCAGAGGCAGAAGGCCCCATTCTCGTCCTCCCCTGTCCGATCAGGTGAGTGCCAGTACAGTTCCTAGCCGATCCCCTCGCCGGCGCAGACGATCGCACCATCCCGCCGATATCGCTCCCGCATGTACGCGTCCCACTCGGTCGGAGGGGGCGGTGCCTTGAAGGGGGCGCCCACGCTCTCCGGCACCCGAGGCGATGTCAGGTAGATGCGGGGGCGCCCTTCGGCCGGGTGCCCTTTTCTGGCATCTCTCTTCATAAGAAGTGAACCTCGACGCGTTCGCACGTTCGCGGCAACGCTACTGTTCCCCGAGAAAACCCCCTTTCTGATCCCTAGCGGGGCATTCGCTGGGATTGGTTGAGAATAGTGTAGGCTCGTGGAACGCAAAAAGCAATCTGGCGCTTGTCGCCAGATTGCTTTTTGGGGCGCCTCTATGTATGGCGGTCGGCCACCGATGATGCAACGTACGAATCCGGTTTTATGATGGCGGTGAAATTGAACCCCCGTACCATGCCAACTACCTCATCTACAATATGCCGCGTTAAGCCAACCTCCCCTACATCAATGTGGATGGTATCCTGCCAGAAGAAGTCATCTCCGAGGGTGTCACGCAGCCTTCCGCGAAGCTCCTGCGCCAAGGTGATAGAGCTCATGGTTTCGGCGTAAATTCGGTCGCGCATTTGGTGAAAGACACGCGGTGTTCCGCGGAGATAAAAATACCGCCCGCCATTCCCCACGCGGCGCACTGTCAAGGCTGTAACAATGGAAATCGGGCGCTGAGAAAGACCGGAGGAATCTGACCCGATGACTATTTCGTAGTGATGAGTTGGCTTCTCCTTGATATAAGCGAGTATTTCCTCCATCACTTCAAGTAGTGAGAGAGGCCCGGATTTGCTCGCAGA
>CAZOFN010000005.1:15082-16612 GCA_964579195.1 uncultured Candidatus Saccharibacteria bacterium
CAGGGGGCCTGATCGGCTGGCGGATAAAAATATTTTTTCTGATTCAGACATTCTATTTCCGCCCTATTTGTAACACTCTTTTGCGGAAAAAGGAAGCCTGGGGGACTCTCGATATCTACCCAAAGAGCGAGTGTTGCGGAGCCGCGGCAAACTCGAGCCGTTTCCAGGAAACGGGAACTTTTCTGAGCTCACCGGAAATTCCGGCAAAGGTACGAACGAATCCATTTTGAGCGCCGAACTCGAAAAGTGCCTTCGTGAGGCGCACGTCATCGAGGCAGTACCTTTCGAGTTCTGCGAACTTCCCGAGACGGTATAACTCAAGCGCGAGAGACCCGCTCCCCGACTTTCCTTCGCCGAGCGTCGCCTTTGCCAAGTCGTTCAAACGCGGACGATACCCGAGAACAACCGCCGGTTCCTCCATAAGGTCAAGTGTAGGGAGCAATGAGAGTTTCAGAAGTCGCATATGCGGCTGAAGCACGCGATAATCAAAACGTTTGATGTTATACCCAATGACGCGGCCGATTTCAGCCAGCATCCTTTCAAATTCTCCAAGATTTTCTTCACGAAAAGAAAAGAACTCCCCCGCCTTGTATGAATAGGCTCCCAGCACGGAGACCCCCAGTTCTCCGATTCCCACGCGGTTGCCACCGGACCGGAAATCGCGACGCGTTTCCAAATCAAAAACAACTTCGTCGCGACTCATAAGCCTGAAGTACTGACAGCGTCTCCCACTTTTACGCGATGATCTTCCACAAAGCCAGACCGCACTTCCAGCACCCGATCAACCGGCCCCGGAGATGGATAACGCTTCAGCGAAACATCCGGCGTCCCCAGTGGGGGGATCGGAACTTTTTCCTGCATGCCGATTACTGTCCCGTCGCGGATCCAAACGATGTCAATGGGGATTCTCATGCTTTTCATCCAAAACACCTGCCGCTCAGGCTTTTCCGTTACAAAAAGCATTCCCTTCCCGTCCGGCAGGCCCGTGCGGCCGGAAAGCCCTCGGGCGCGGTCCGCGACGCTCGTTACGACCTCCGCTCGGATGAAAGTACGTTCTCCGATGGTTACCTGCGCCCCGCGCATTTTCAAAATCCCCAAAGCCGCCATATGGGAAACTCCGACGCCAACCCCGGCAAGAATGAAACCGCCGACGACAACAATAAAGATAATGAAACCTCGGAAGCCAATTTCCATACTCTTACACCTGACATTTAACGTCTGACACTTGACGAATCAAAGGTCAATTGTCAACAGTTAATGGTTATTGGGAGAGCCAATCTGCAAGAACTTTGAGGTATTCCGGCTTTCGCTCGAGAATGGTCGTCCCGTGGCCCGCGTCGTGAAAAATCTCCACCTTCTTTTCGCGGTTCAACTTCTCAAAAAGTTCTTTCGTGCTGGCCGCCGAGTACTCGTCCTCTCCCGAGGCGAGAAAAAAGAACCGCTGCCGATCGCCAAACGCATCAACGGCGGATAGTGTGTCAGTACCGCGGTAGTTGAGGCCCGGTGAGAGTAAAATCACCGAGCGGACCA
>CAZOFN010000005.1:16622-17842 GCA_964579195.1 uncultured Candidatus Saccharibacteria bacterium
GGCCGCATACAAAAAAGCGAGGTTTGCCCCAATGGACGCCCCCGCAAGTGAAACCTCGTGCATGCCCTTCGCTTCCCGAAGCCACTTCACTGCTGAAATGATATCCTGAATGCTTGCCCCATGCTCTTCATCGGAGAAATTTTTATAGTCCAGCATGGATTCATTCGGGCCTTTCGTTGACTCCCCGTGACCCCGTAAGTCAATCGCGAATGCAGAAAATCCGTCAGCTACTAGCGTGTTGGCAAATGCCGTCCATGATCCGCGAGTTGAAGGCATCATATGCAATAGCAAAGCTGCGCGGTCTCCCCCGCCTTCGTAGTAGTCGCCGACAATTGTTGCGCCGTCTTCAGTAACAAACGATACTCTTTCGTTCATAAATCTTAATGTACCAAAGGTCACCAAAAGTACCAAATGCACCAAATGAGAAAAGTCTTTTGGCACCTTTGGGGCTTTTGGAATTTTGGGGACTTCTAGTAAATGTTTCTTGCATAAAACTCTTCCCGAAATTCCCCGAAACTTTCCGCCTCGATGGCGTCTCGGCATTCTTTTACCAAATCGTTGATGAACGTGAGATTATGAATAGTAGCAAGACGCTTTGCAAGAAGCTCCTTGGTGCGAAACAAATGATGGAGGTAGGCGCGCGTAAAATTGGTACAAGTATAACACCAACATGTTGCATCAAGCGGTGAAAAATCCTCGCGAAAAGCCTTGTTTTCCATGTTAACTTTGCCTGACTTTGTATAGAGCGTGCCGTTTCGCGCCTCACGTGTCGGCACGACGCAGTCAAACAAATCAACTCCTTCACCGATTACATCGACAATCTCCTTGGGGGATCCCATACCCAAGAGATGCCGCGGCTTTTCGGGTGGAAGCCGCGTCGTCATCCAACTGACTACCTTTTTGATATCATCGCGTGAAATCCCTACCGGCCCACCAAGACCAAATCCCTCAAAAGGCAAACGAGAAATTTCCTTCACGCTTTTTTCACGCAAATCTTCCCAAACACCTCCCTGAATGACACCGAACACTGCCTGGTCGTCCCTTGTTCTGGCGTCAATGCAGCGCTTTGCCCAGCGCGTGGTTCGCTCAACTGCCTTCGCTGTGTATTCGTAGGAAGAGAGTGGCGAGGTGCACTCATCAAAAGCAAAGTATATGTCGGCGCCCAGCATCTCCTGAACCTTTACCGAGATTTCCGGAGAAAGCTCGAGCGTGGTCCCCTC
>CAZOFN010000005.1:17870-23522 GCA_964579195.1 uncultured Candidatus Saccharibacteria bacterium
TTTAAGTTGCGCGGTCGTTCCATTTCGGTACGCGAAAGATCTATAGACAAATCGCCTGGGAAAAACGGCATATTCTTTCCGATGCCATGATCCGCCCCAAATCCCATTGAGAATACCTGAAATCCCCCGGAGTCAGTCATGGTCGGCCCGTTCCAATTCATGAATTTTGCAAGTCCCCCCGCTTTTTGCACCACTTCATGGCGTCCCTCAACGTACAAGTGGTAGGTATTGGCTAATACCACCCGCGAGCCCGCCTCCCAAATCTCCTCGGGCGTTAAGGTTCGTACTGACGCCAGTGTGCCAACAGTAACAAAGGAGGGGGTCTCGATGACCCCATGCGGCGTGTGAATCACTCCCGCGCGTGCGCGCGATTTTTCATCACGTGCCGTTATATCGAAACGGACTGCAACCATTCCTACGGTTGTAACAGAAATTCCTGTGGACACCAAAAGCCGCCCGCCCTCCTTTGCTAAAGCTACGAAAAGGCAATGCGGGCGGCTTTTGTTCCAAGCGAGCCACTGCGACTTGCGAACACCGCGGATGGATCTGTCGGACGAAAGCGAACGAAGTGCGCCACCTTAAGCAAACCCCGAGCGAGCTTCTCTGATTTTCGAACATCGGGGACGGTGGGGCCACCCGCAGAGAGAAAATCAGAGAAGTGAGCGCTATTCAATCTCGTACGTCAATATCACGTAAAGCTGAACCTCGTTCTGTCCGATTTGAATATCGGGGACTCCTCCTCCGCCTTTCCCGAGCGCAACAGCCTCTCGGTAATATACGGGAGGCGGCACCCCTCCGCCTGATTCGGAAAAGTTAGTCACGCGAACAAGCCTCACTCCCAATGCCTCGGCTAATTTTTCCGCCTTCGCCTTCGCGTCGGTAATGGCCTTCATGCGCGCCTCTTCCTCGGGACTTTTCGGATCGTCAACGGTGAACTGCAATTGTGATACTTCGTTAGCGCCGGAACTTACCGCTCCCTTTAGGATCTCGCCGACTTTCGATAAATCGCGAATTTTCAGCTGAATATCTTGGCGCACGTTATAGCCCAAAAACTCTTGACCATATTGCGAGTAGTTGTAACGGGGCGTAATCGAATAGTTCACGGTCTTTATGTCTTCCTCCTTAACACCCCGCGACTTCGCGTATTCGGTCACTGCGTTGGCCTTATTCGCGTTTCGCTCCTGCACTGCGCCTAGATCGCCCTGACCGGCATCGGAGGAAACGGTGAGTTGCACCATAGCGAGGTCCGCGCGTACATAGACCTTCCCCTCGCCCGCGACACTAATGGAGCGCGTCAGCGTCGGATTGGAGCCGACGAATCGGAAGGCCTTTATCTGGTTAGCGGCCCACGCGAGAGCGGCAAAACTGAAAACTCCCATCAAAATTATGAGAAAAAGATATTTCCAGGCACGAAGCCTATCATGAGATATTTCCATAAGCGTAGATTACCCGTTCACATTGTAATACAAAAAGGGTCAACCGGGGTAACAGCAGTCACCGCCCGACTTCAACTATTTTATTCGCCGAAGTTACTCCCCGGAGAATTCGGATATGAGTGCGTGGAACCGCAAAATACCGAGCGAGCGCCCCTATGAGAGCTTCATTAGCTTTCCCTTTTTCACGCGGAGCGGAAACATAAACCCTATATACGTTGAGAGACACAGATTCTATGCGCGGTTTTCTAGCGCGTGAAATTACTTTGATAGACAGGCGCATAGAGATGAGGAGGCGGCCGCGCGGGCGGCCGCCGAGAACTATCCAGGGAACGTGCGAGGCTTCTCGGACCTCCTTTCCGGGAGGGGGTTAGCCTCCCAACTGACTTGGATCACCCCCTTTCAGACCCGGATTCGCCTCGCGTGTCGCCTTCTCCTCTGCCGCTCGACCGGGTGGAACAGTTCCCGTCTCATCACCCTTCCTCTGAGAATTTCGCGGAACCGTCTCTTCGTTCGGCTAAACAGGTAGGCCTCCCCCGAAATTAGGATTTGCTACCGATAAGGGCATGATAGAACATCGGGAGAATTTTTTAAATCCCCGCTTTCAACACCCCTCTTCCCGGTTTCCTGTACAACGTCGCCTTCTCACTCATCACTATCATTATAATCTGCTATAGCAGATTATAATGTACGGAGGCCCTACGAATGTTTTCTCTTCCGGTTCTTCAAGCCAGGCACATCTCTTTTTCTTTCAACCTGACTCAATGGCGTATAGTACCTTCTTCCCTTGAGCTTCTCCGGCAGGTGCTCTTGGTAAACTTTCGCATTTTTAAAATCGTGGGCATATTGGTAGCCCTTGTGGTAGCCCAAGTCTCTCATCAATTTAGTAACCGCATTTCGCAAGTGAAGCGGCGTAGGCAGCGCGCCGTGCTCCTCAACGTCCGCGATTGCCGCGAGTAGTCCCCTATACGAAGCATTCGACTTGGGGCATGACGCAAGGTACGTCGCCCCGTGTGCTAGGTTAATTTGTGCCTCTGGCATGCCCACGCGCTCCACGGCATCTGCCACTGCTACCGCCACCACCAAAGCAGTCGGCATGGCATTCCCAACGTCCTCGGATGCGAAGATAACCATGCGGCGCGCGATAAACCGCGGGTCCTCGCCTGCCTCGACCATGCGGGCGAGCCAGTAGAGCGCCCCATCGGGGTCGGAATCGCGCATAGATTTGATGAATGCGGATATTACGTTGTAGTGCTCTTCGCCCTTCTTGTCGTAGCGGATGGCCTTCTTTTGGAGTGCCTCCAAGACGCGCGCCCGAGTAATCCTTTTTTCCTTTGCCGACATCACAACGAACTCGAGAGCATTCAGGAGAACCCGGGCATCTCCGTCGGCAAATCCGATAATTGCTTCTTTTGCGCCTTGATCCAGTGTCACGCCGCGCGTTCCTAGCCCCCGGTTTTTGTCACGAAGCGCTCTCTCAATGATTTTTTCAAGTGCCGCGTCAGTGAGTGGGTGCAGTATCAGAACGAGCGACCGGGAAAGGAGCGGCGAATTAATTTCAAATGACGGATTTTCTGTCGTGGCACCGACCAGAATCACCGTTCCATTTTCAACATAAGGAAGAAATGTATCCTGCTGGGCTTTATTGAAGCGATGGATTTCATCCACAAAGAGAATGGTTTTTCGCTTTTCGAATTTAAGGCGGTGCTCGGCATCCGTGATAAGCCTTCTCAATTCCGGCACACCGGAGGTAGCTGCCGAAAACGGGGCAAATTTGGCCTTTGTCTTTTCTGCAATGATGCGGGCCAGTGTGGTTTTCCCCGTCCCCGGCGGACCCCAAAGAATCACCGAGCGCAGCTCATCGCGCTCAATTGCCTCCCGGAGCGGCTTCCCGGATCCGACTATACCCTCCTGTCCGTAAAAATCGGAAAACTCACGCGGGCGCATTCGCTCCGCCAGCGGCTCGATCCCCTCTATGTTCTGCTCAAATAAGTCCATGGGGGATTCATTATATCCTTTCCCCAATTTTTCCGCATGCAAAAAAAAATACGCCATATGCGCGCAGTCGCGCGCATATGGCGTATTTTCCTGGTGCACTATTTCACTTCCAGCTCCCTCGCTTTTGTCTCATTTGTCTTAAAAAACTTTCGAACAAGTTCTTGTATCTTTACATCAGCTTCCGCTGAATCACCAAACTGACGCCGAATCATGGCCTTTTGGATACGGATATGACGCCGAATTCCTTTCGATAAGCGGAGATGTCTTGCCATGAAAAAACAATTCGACAAGCTCACTGCGAGGCGAGCTCATGGATAACTGAGAGACTATATCAGGAAGATGAGAGGGAAGCAACAGCTGACTTTCGCTTTTCGATAGCCGCGAGCAACGATTCGCGAATTCCCGCGATCGTGTATCCATATGTAGGATATCCTCCAACTTTGCATGTAACGCGCGTTTCCGGGTCTTCATATACATCATGGAAGTCAGAACCGGCAGTTTTTACCATAGCGTATTTTCCCGCGAGATTATGCAGAAATACAACCTCACTTTCCGTCCCATGCAAAAGAACCTCAATCCCATCGAGCCCCCACGAAATGAATACTCGGAGGGTTTCCTCGATCCAGATAAAATCTTTATTTGATGATGGCCAAGTCGGATGAGACCACACAGCAACCCCGCCGGCGGAATGGACCATCTCGATAGCATCTTGAGGTGAAAGCTGTTCTGGCGGCACAGGAACCTTGCCGCCCTCGCCGATATATTTGTCCAAAAAGTCGCGTTTTGTCCGAATTTCCTCTTTACCCAATCGTTCGGCATTTTCAGGATTCTCCATCACCTCCGCGGCAATATGCGGACGAGTAACTACTCCTTCAGCGCGCGCTTTTACCTTCTCATAGTCAACTGAAAAGCCAAACTCGCTCAATCTCTCTACAATACGGCGAGCCCTAGACTTTCGATACTCTTTTGCTTCATGAAGACGGAGAAGCAACTTTGCATTTTGGTAGTCAATGCCGAAGCCAAGTACATGGATCATGCGATCTTGATAGCTGCAAGAGAGTTCAATCCCCGGAATCACCTCCACGCCGAATTCTTCGCCGGCTTTCAACCCTTCCTCCACCCCGGCGACAGTGTCGTGATCCGTTATGGCAATGGACCGCAGGCCATTTTCCCTTGCCATCTTGACGCATTCTCTCGGCGTAAACTTTCCATCGGACGCCGTCGTCTGTATTTGATAATCAATCATATCCGTCAAGATAACTCTAATGCACGAATTTACACTAATTCACGAATAACGCATATAATTTCATATTTGTGAATTCGTGGATATCACAGCGTCAGCGCCGTAAATTCTGCTTCCCAACCGTTCTGGGTTCTTGTAACCTCGTGCAGGATGCATGCTCCCACTGTTTCCTCGAAATCCTCCACCGTGCGACCGAGAAGCTCACACTCAATTTCTTCAGGAGAGAAGTGAACGATGTGCAAAGCGGAAAATACCGCATTCCGCATATCGGCCTCAAAGAGAGCGGCCGAAAGGAACCGCGAGAGAACATCAGACAGGCCTTCGCCCTGGATACGCAAGAGAACGGAGACTTTTGCCTCATTTTTTGAACCCGTATCGGGCCGAAGCACGAGAGAAAGGCCAAGAAGCGCTCTCTGGAACAGCTCACGCTCATTTCTTCCCCAAGCACGCACACGCGTCTCCCCGCTCCGCTCTACAATGTCATATCCATCTCGCATGGTAATCCACCGTGAATACCCATGAGAATACAATCCCCGCCGCGAGAGCTCCCGCGCTTCCGGAAATGACGGCGGATACTGCCTGCGATAGTCCATACTGGAATTCTGGGGAAAAGAAAGCGCCGGAAAAGGCGAAGAGCGTTGTGACCCACACAAAGCCGGAGAGGAACCCGGCAAGCCACAGCGGTCTGCCTTTTAGCACGTCGATAACAACTGCCGAAAGCAAGAACGAAAAAACGGTAAGCCAGGTTGGAGGGTGAACATGCGGCGGGATGATGACCGTGGGGCTCGGTATGGCAAACCCCATAAGCGCAAGGAGAATAAAGACAAAGATTGCAATCAGGACGTTCTGGAACCCGGGAAGGAGGCGCCGCACAAAGAGCAGCGTGAATGCGAGCGAAAACGCAAAAGCTCCAATACCCCAAAAGCCGAGGATCCTATAGGGCCCCAATGGATGAAATGGAATAAAGATGAGGTAAAG
>CAZOFN010000005.1:23532-24146 GCA_964579195.1 uncultured Candidatus Saccharibacteria bacterium
GAGGTAAAGCAGCCAAAGCACAGCCCCAAACCCAATGCTCCCCAAAAAGTCTCTGGCTTCGCTATTTCTGTCTTCTCGAGCAAGGCGCGCTACCCCGTAGAGAAGCCCAAAAAGAAACGAAAAAATCAAAACAAGGTGCGGTGGACTCCAAATCACAAGCGGGCTCGACAAATTTTCAACGCCGAACATTCGATGCCACACTTCATCAAACGGTGCGGATGCGGGAATACCGAGCAGTATAAAAAATAAATTGCGCCATGACTTGCTATCTGTTCGCCGCCACGAAAGGAACGAAAGGAGAATCGCGGCCGCCGCGGCACCATACAGCAGCAAATGTGGTGGCTCCCAAAAGGTGTCGCGCCCAACAGCAACATGCCACCATGCATCCCAGCTCCCCGCAGCCACTGCGATTGCAAGAAGCAGTACGACAAGCCGACGCGAGGAGACGTGACCAATCACGCTTGGGATACGCATACCCAGTGGTACAACTTTGGACAGCCGTATTAGCGGCTTTCCCCTATAACTCCTCACAAAATTTCTTAACTTTGAGATACTCCATACTCACTCTACGAAAGAATCTGAAGTTGTACTACTGGGCATAGTGCTAGTCTGCC
>CAZOFN010000006.1:0-14564 GCA_964579195.1 uncultured Candidatus Saccharibacteria bacterium
TATGCATAGCTTTGCAGACGTGGCTCTGATCGCGATCTGCTTCTAACGGGATGGAATCTCGATTGGCCGATACGTTGCGACGCATGGACTGGCTGCTCACCGCAGCGGTTTTTGTCATCGTTGCTATCGGGCTTGTTTCTCTTGCCAGCCTTTCAGTGACATCTGAGTTTCCTTTTTTTACTCGGCAGCTTGTGTGGGTAGCACTGGGTATCGTTGCCTTTTTGGTTGTAGCCTTTTTTGATTATCGTATTTTTCGAAACTATGGCGGATTACTTTTGGCGGGTTACTTGCTGCTGGTAAGTGCATTGGCGATGCTGCTTCTCTTTGGCAGGGAAGTGCGCGGTGTCACGTCATGGTTTCGCATCGGCTCATTTGGGATCGAGCCGGGAGAATTTGTGAAAGTTGTTCTTATTCTCATTTTGGCAAAATACTTTTCGCGGCGGCATGTTGAAATTTATCGCCTGCGGCACCTTATTATCTCTGGAATTTACGTTGCTATTCCTCTGGTTCTCGTGCTGATTCAGCCAGACCTGGGGACTGCTGCAATTTTGGGGATGCTTTGGTTCGGTATTGTGGTCTCTGCCGGCATTAAAATAAGGCATTTGATTATTTTCTTTGTTCTCGGCATTGCGGTGCTGCTTCTTGGTTGGGAGTTTCTTCTGGCTCCCTACCAGCAGGTGCGCATTCTTTCATTTCTGAACCCCTGGCACGATCCATTGGGCTCCGGCTATAACGCCATTCAATCAATGATTGCGGTCGGCTCAGGCAGGATATTCGGTAAGGGCCTTGGGTATGGTTCACAGACCCATCTTAACTTTCTGCCGGAGCCCGGGACAGATTTTATTTTTGCAGCATTTGCAGAGGAATGGGGATTTGTCGGCGTGGTATTTTTGCTGTTTTTGTACGGGATTCTTTTCTGGCGCCTCTTTCGCATCGGCATGAGGGCCGGAGATAATTTTGCGAGACTTGTAATTCTTGGCACCGCGACAATACTTTTTGTGCATCTTATGATTCATATAGGCATGAATGTTGGCATCCTGCCTATCACTGGTATCCCTCTGCCGTTTCTCTCATACGGAGGTTCTAGCATACTGGCAACTCTTATTCTTCTCGGAATTGTGCAAAGCATTGCCATCCGGTCATTGAAGAGCGGCACACTTCCACGCGGCGAGGGTGTCTTATCTTAAGCGGTATTTTGAGTACGCACTGATTGTCTAAAGCCGTAATTCATTTATTTTACTAAGCCACGCTATAGCATGACTTAGCAAAATTATTCGATATTTCGCTGTGAAGTATTGTTTTGCGCATTGTGCCTTTGTAGTACAATGCCCATATGATCTATATTGGCGCGGATCATCGAGGGTATGCCCTCAAAGAGGCTTTGAAGGCTTATTTGCTTCTGCGCGGTTTTCAGGTAGAAGATTGCGGTGCCCATGAGCTAAATATCGACGATGATTACCCTGATTTTGCCTCCATTGTGGCTGAAAAAGTCTCGGAAAATCCGGCCGAACATTGCGGTGTTTCAATCTGTGGCTCGGGCCACGGCATGGACATAGTGGCCAACAAATATAAGGGTGTTCGTGCGGCGCTTTGTTTTAACGCAGGCGTTGCCAAGCAATCCCGCGAGCACGAAGACGCGAATGTGCTGATGCTTGCTTCGGACTGGTTGAAAGAGCGTGATGCCAAAGAGGTTTTGAATATCTGGCTTGAAGCCCAATTTGACGGAGCGGAGAGGAACGTAAGACGGCTTAGGAAGATAAGAGAAGTTGAAGAGAAAAATTTCAAGTAAAGGCAAAATTCAAAGGACAAAATTTAAAATTGTAATTTTGAGATTTGATTTTTTACTTTTGAATTATGAATGTGGAGATTATTCCTGCTATTAATGCTGAAACGTTTGAGGAGGTAGAAAGAAGAGTCCGCCAGGTGGAGCCGTACGTGCGCTGGGTACACTTGGACGTAGCTGACGGTACCTTTACACTGAACACACTCTGGCATAATGCTGCCGAACTTTTTGTTTTGAAGACAAATGTGCTTATCGAGGTCCATCTGATGGTGGAAAATCCGGAAAAAGTAGTTGATGCTTGGATCGGTTCGGGTGCGAAGCGAATTATCGTGCATATGGAGACCATCAAAGACTTCACCTATCTGAAAAGGCGCTGTGATGAAGCGAAAGTGCTTTTGATGCTTGCAGTTGCTCCAGAGACTTCCTGGACGACACTGGTGCCATTTTTGAAGGAAAATGTTGTTTCATTTCAAGTATTAGCAGTTCATCCGGGGCTGCCGGGTCAAAAGTTTATTGACGGCAGTCCTCCCGATACCAATTATGCTGAGTCGAGTTATGATAAAATCAGGCATTTACGTGAGTACTGTGCATTCTGCGACCTCGAAGTGGATGGGGGAGTAAAGCCTGGGATCGCCAAGAAATGCCGCGAAGCCGGTGCAAACTTGTTCGCTGCTGCAACTTCTATCTTTTCCTATTCCAATGCTGAAGAAGCCATTAAGAACTTACAAAACGATGTCGCTTGAAAAGCCTGAGGGGATATGGGGGCAGGTTTAAAAACTCTACCATATGCGCGTGACCGCGCGCATACGGTAGAGTTTGGAAAAGCTCCGTGGAAATCGCCGCGAATCGTTGCTGTCTGTTACGACGAGTCTGATGGCACAAAATGTCCCTCATGTGCCGAGGAGCTAAAACCTTCGAGCGGCCGAAAGCAGATTTGCTTGAATTGTGGATTTGTCGTGGCGTGCTGTAATTGAAACTTACTGAGCTGAATCTTGACGGGGGACCTTGCTGTATGCTGCAAAATCGGCGGCGGCAGGCGCCGATTTTGTGAATTCTTGGACGGCATCAAGTGGGTTAGAATATTAGTAGCTCGATATCGCTGTATGAACTTTTCAAAGACTTCTTCCGGGTTCACCCTGGTTGAACTTTTGGTTGTTATTGGCATGATTGCTGTAATGGCCCTTTTAGTATTGAGCTTTACACGGAATGCCCGAACGAGAGGACGCGACTCCAAACGCATGCAGGATCTATTGCAAATTCAGAGGGCGCTTGAGTTTTATTACTCAGAATACGGGTACTATCCGCGAACAGGCGGCGTGTGGGTTTATAGCAGTAATAGCAGCTGGGACGTTCTTGGGGCTGCTCTTCAATCATACATGCCGACTCTGCCCCACGACCCACGGGATACTGGCGGAGATCCCTGGGTAACGGGAAATTATACGTATGCATATGCTCCCACCGGGGAGGTTGGCGTTGACGAAGGATTTGATTATGAACTCATTACCCAACTTGAGGATCGTGAGCACCCAAATCGCTGCGAGTTAAAGTGCTGGACGAGTCACGGGCATGTCAAAGTTCCGTGGTGTCTTCCTTGCTCTGGCGGGCAGAACTACAGTCCTTATACTTACTCCGGCCACTATTAAATTCGCGCTATGCCTCATTTACACGAGGAAAAACTGAAATTCCTCGAAGAAATGGCGAATAAAGTTCGCCAGTCTATTATTGAAATGCTGGTTGCAGCAGGGTCCGGCCATTCGGCAGGACCTTTGGGCATGGCAGATGTTTTTACTGCGCTCTATTTTCACGTACTCGCGCACGACCCCAAAAATCCTTCGTGGGAAGGAAGAGATCGTTTAGTTCTCTCGAATGGCCATATTTGTCCGGTGCAGTACGCCACGTTGAGCCATGCCGGATACTTTTCGCTTGAGGAACTGAAGACACTTCGCAAATTTGGTACGCGCTTGCAGGGGCATCCGCATCGAGCTGCCTTACCGGGTCTAGAGACGACATCAGGTCCGCTTGGTTCTGGCCTTTCGCAGGCAGTCGGTATGGCACTCGGGTTTCGCATGGATAAAAAGCCAAATTGGGTGTATTGTCTTATGTCGGACGGAGAGCATGACGCAGGGCAGACGTGGGAGGCAGTTATGCTTGCAGGAAAGGAAAAACTTCGGAACCTCATCGGCATCATTGACCGAAATAATATTCAAATTGACGGCATGACCGAGCAGATTATGCCGCTTGAGCCGCTCCGCGCCAAATACGAGGCCTTCAACTGGCATGTTTTGGAAATAGACGGCCATAATTTTCAAGAAATTGCGAACGCCTTTGAGGAAGCTAAAGCCATTTACGAAAAGCCTACGATGATTATCGCCCATACCATTCCCGGAAAGGGTGTAGACTTCATGGAACGCGATTACAAGTGGCACGGTATGCCACCCAATACGGAACAAGCAAAAGTTGCATTAGAGGAGCTGCGGACGTTAGGGGGTAAGATTCAGAGTGAACATCAGTAATTAGAATCAAGAATTATGAATCAAGAATCAAGGATATGACGCAGAATCCTTTTACCCAATCCATCGAAACTAAACTGTACTTTGTTGTGCTGGTTTTATTCGCAGTATTTGCGGGATTGATTATCTATAATTCCTCATTGGATACGATTATTGCCAACGATGAGTACTACGGTCACAGCTCGGCTTTAAACGTAAAAGCCCGCACCAGCGAAGCATTTGAGAATTAGAAAGGAATTTATATTCTGTTCCGATATGCCTGTTAATCCTGCTGCGAATTTAGTTCCAAATCTCCTCGACCTTAAATCGATCGAGCAGAAACCTACGCGGAATGGATATGGCGAGGGCCTCGTTAAGATTGGAGAGGAAAATCCGAATGTGGTGGCGCTTTGCGCAGATTTAACCGAGTCAACGCGGACACAGTTATTCAAGGATAAATTTCCCGAGCGATTCATTGAGATGGGGGTTGCCGAGCAGAATATGGCGTCAGTTGCATCGGGACTTGCGGCTGTCGGGAAGATTCCGTTTATCTCGTCATACGCTATGTTTTCTCCGGGAAGAAATTGGGAGCAGATTCGAACGACGATTTGCTATAACGAGCGGAACGTGAAAATTGCTGGGGCACACGCGGGGGTTTCTGTAGGACCGGATGGCGCCACGCATCAAGCGATTGAGGATATCGCCATTACGCGGCCGATTGCCAATATGGTCGTGCTGGTTCCGTGTGACGTCGAGGAGGCGCGGAAAGTGACGTATGCGGCGGGAAAATTTGAAGGCCCAGTGTATATGCGTTTTGCGCGTGAAAAAACTCCGGCATTTACAACGAGCGCAACACCCTTTGAAATCGGGAAAGCAGAGATTTTCTGGAGTGAACCGAAAGAGGGAAGACTGGATGTCGCGGTTATCGCATGCGGGCCCCTAGTGCATAATGCAATTCTTGCAGCATCAGAGCTCGAAAAGGAAAAAATTGGTGTTCGTGTAATCAATAATCCGAGCGTGAAGCCGCTTGATGAAATTGCAATTTTGGAGGCTGCGCGTTTATCAAAAGCTGTCGTGACGATTGAGGAGCATCAAGTTGCTGGCGGCATGGGGTCGGCAGTTTCTGAATTGCTGGCAAGGAATTCTCCAGTTCCGATTGAATTTATTGGTGTTCAGAATCGTTTCGGCGAGTCGGGGGAACCCAACGAACTTATCGCACACTTTAGCATGGGCGTATCTAATATTATCGAGGCGGTAAAGAAAGCCATAAGTCGCAAGTGAACCATTGAAGTTCTGCATTGAGATTGGAATTTCCCAAGTAGCATGTTCTCCCGCGGTCGCGCGCATATGGTATAGCCTTTATTTCCTTTATTTGAGCCATTTTATGTACTTCAGTTCTTATCCACAGCCCGTGTTGTCGAGAAAAGTCAAAGAGTGTATCTTTTATAGTAGGGAAAGGATGTTCCGGCTCGCGCCGTAAACTCCTCTAGATCCATATAGTCTTAGAAGAATGCGCCGTGGACCGGGGCGTCTTTTTGTTTGTTACAAGAGAATAATTCTGAGTATATCGAACGATTCAACTATCTATATTCATAACTCATATGCCAGTCACGTTAATACTTTCGTTGGGGATATTGCTTGCTTCATTCGGCTCTACGCTGACGGGAGACGGCACGCCGCTGGGGTTGCTTGCGGAGGTCTCGGGAGCCGCCATAACTTCGCCGACTCCGCAGTATACTGTCACGGTTACGCCGCGAGAAATTCGCCAAGGCGGCAATTACGCATTTACTGCGCGTGTGTCCAGAGCGAGGCCCAATTCTCCTGTCGTTTTTTTCTTGCAGCGCCCAGACGGTACTCTGAAATATGGCCCGGCGGATGATGTGATCCAAAAAATTGCAAACCCGGCCACCAATCGTCAGGGCAGCTGGAGTTCGCCCCGTACAGTGCAGGTGGTCAGCTCTGACGCTCCCACAGGCACTTATACTTCGTGGGTCGCCGTAGGAGGAGTTGAGTCAAACAGGCTGACTCATATCGTACTGCCTCATCGGGGCGAATTGACTTCGTTTGAAGGCAATGCGAGTCCGAGTGGGAGGGTATTTCTCACTATTCAAGCTACTCGGGTCTCCCAACTCAAATTGCGTCTTACGTGCCCGTCCGGTGTCAGCGCCGAGAATGCAAATGAATCTTCTGCGTCAGACTTTTGCGGAGTTGAACAGGAGCTTCCGGGAAGCACCGCGAGCCTTTCTTTGCAGTTGAAGAACGAGTCACAGACGGCAAAGCAAGTTACCTTCCGCCTTTCAGCGATTGACGAAGATAATAGAATAGTTGGGATTAAAATTGTGCGACTCAGAGTGCTTCCGATAGTGGACGATACTGCGCTCCCCTCCGAGCCACCAATTCCCACTGCAACTTCAACATCGTCAAAGCTTCTCGTCAGCCTTGATGCCTCCACTCCCTCGGCGCATCTTGTAACCGCGGGGACGGCAAACCATCCCTTAACTGTGCTAAAGGTTATCGCTTTGGGGGAAGAGATTCGGTTGCAATCAATCGCGCTGCAGCTGGAAACCACGAACGTCGGTTCGATTTCGCGAGTGACACTCTGGGACGGAGGAGCAAAAGTGGGAGAGGCTGTATTCTCAATCGGACAGCTGACTCAAAAGGTAACTCTTGCGTCGCCGGTTGTAATACCGAAAGATGGCGATAAGTTGCTCGTAATCAAGGCGGATATCGGCGGAATCGGTATCGGCGGTCCTGCCCGCGTCGGCGATTCGGTTGCAGTTAATTTTGATGCTCAAAGCCCGGAGACGAAGGGTGTCGGATCATCCTCTGGTCTCGCGGTAGTGCGGAGTTTGGAACTGCAAGATACCACCGCCGCCTCGGCGCGAATTTTCAAGTCGTATCCTACGCTCGTAAAACTTCCAATCCCCAGCAATTCGCTCGCTGATGGGACAATGGTGTTGTATCGGTTCAGTGCGAGCGCGGCAAGCAGCGGAGATGTCGGTTTGGGTAAAATGACGTTCCGCATTACCGCGAGAAATGTCAGATCTAACATTCAGCGCCTCTATGGGTATTCCGATCCGGGTTTCTCGATTCAGGCATACCACGCAAATCCCCTGAATACCGAGACGCTTCAGGCGGGAAATGACCAATATGAAGTGTATTTCAATCCGCTGGCTCAGCTTTCTTCGACGCGCGAGGCGATACATATACCGGCCGGAACGACTCGATACTTTGAGTTACGCAGCACGATAACAAAGGATTCGCCGCAAGTAGGGCTTGAAGTTTCTCTTTTGGGTGACGATGCGGAGATTCCGGTAAGTACGCTCTCCGGCACGGAACAGCAACAGCATAATAATTTCATCTGGGCCGGCAGCTCGACGACCACGGCACTAACTCCTGCCACTGTTGACTGGATAAATGGTCATCTCATGCCAGGCCTACCTTCGAGCGAAATGGCTCCGCAGGTCTTTGAGGGCGGCACATCGGTTGCTTCAACTAGTCTTACTGTGCTGTCTCCTAATGGTGGGGAAACTTGGCCAAGCGCCGGACAGATTACTGACACTATTTCAGGCTTTGGGACATATCGCCGAGATATAACCTGGACTGGCGCCCCAAACGATTTTGGAGCGATCCATGATGGCATAGTAAAAGCCTATCTCGAAAAGCATGAAAGCGGTCAATATGTGACAGTTGGGAGAATCCCGCCTTTTGCCTTCGGTTCTATTGCCTGGGTTGTTGGCGTGGTGGGTAATGAATCATGTGGCCCCATAAATGGAGTTGATCCAAATGGATGCTTCAATAGGAATAATATGTTTCTTGTTCCTGCGGGACAGTACTATGTCCGTGTTGTTAATACGCAAACTGGTACCTGGGATCGTAGTGATGCGCCCCTTGGTATTGTAGTGCCAGATGGCGCAGCACGGAGGGTAGAAGTGAACTATGCCTCGGGAAATAGAAGTTCTTATACAGCTGGAGAGAAGATTTCCCTGGCCGTAAGAGGAGTTGAGCTATTTGACGGATCGCCAGGTGAGCCGAGTGAGGGTTTCAATGTTCAGGTCTACCTCAGAGGAGTGGGTGATAGTTATAATTTGCAAGGCGGGAATGCCGTGTATAACGCAAGGACGGGGCTCTGGGAGACGCAGTTAGTTGCGCCAGTTGATACCTCTAAGACGTATAATGTTGAGGCAGCTTTTTACTGCAGTAATGGCTCGTTGGTCTGCGGCAGTCGATACCCTGAGTATGTCCAGGTCGGAAAGTCATTTACCTTTCAGCCTACCGGCTTTGGTGTTCAACCGGTAAATGTTCTTTCTCCTGACGGGCGAGAGACGTACCAGGCGGGGCAGGCTGCCCAGATGCCTATTCAGTGGGCTGCCGACTGCAAGTTCACCTCATTCGGTCTTTTGCTCGTGAAAGGCAGCTCTGTCGTGAAGACTATCAATGATTCCGTTCCCTCGGGGATTTGCTCACCCGGTCAAACCGCCGTGCCCTATTACACTACTTGGCCTATTCCCGCGGATCTCTCAGCCGGCGATGATTACAAACTTCTTCTGTATGGATACCCCGGCGACGGTTTCATCGGTGACCTCAGTAATGCGTCATTTGCGATTGCTTCTGAGCGTGCCGCAGTGCCCCTGTCGGTGGATTTGAAGGTAAACAGTTCGGACGGGCCGGTGGCTGTCCACTATAGTGTTAGCGGCATCAATGCCACACTTGCGTGGACTTCAACGGGAGCCGTCTCCTGCACGAGAAATTGGGGGATCCCATCTCGACCGGCCGCAGAGCCGCAAGGAACGTATGATGCGGGAGGATTTCTTGCTGCTGGCGGGTCACGGACGTACACCCTTACATGCATGGATGCCGCAGGTAATTCCGCGAGCGACAGTGTTGTCCTTACGGCAAAGGTATTTACTACGCTTAATGTCTCGCTTCATTCTTCGAGTCCACGCGCTGCGATGGTAAACCCGGGGCAGGCGGGAGTAACATTTGCAAAGGTTGCTGTAAACTCTGCAACAGGGAGAGATGGAAACAGAACTTTTGGTGTTACAAGAATCAAACTGGTATCGGACCCTTCTGCCGACGAGGTTGTTCACAATGTTCAATTCATTGGAGACAGCCGGGTGATAGCCGATAGTGAGAGTTATGAGGGAGGGGGTGTGTACCGCGTGTCGAACTTTGCGCTTCCGCCGGGGTATCTCAAGGTGATTACCATAAAGGCGGATATCAAACCTGAAGCGCGGGGCTCACTTCGTCTCGGGATTTCAGAGATTCGAACGACTGACTCGGCAGCAGAGGTTACCATTGAAGGAGGCGCAGTGTATGGCAATCAGATGACTGTGCGAGAGGAAACTGTGCGAGATCCGCTGACGCTTTCTGCCGCCGAGTCAGAGGTGCCCTCCGGATATGCCACACAGTTCTCAATCTCCTCGGACGCCAACAGGGTTGCGCGCATGGAACTTGTGGTGCGCTGTCCTCGGAATATGAGCGCACCTGGCGCCGAAGGAGAACAGTGCGGCAGGGTACAGTCGCTCACGTCGGCAATAGATGGCTATTCGATAAAATTTCTGAACCTCGGAAGCTCACTGCAGTCGGTTGTAGTAACTCTGCGCGGTTACAACGGGGAGGGCAGGCTGGTGGCGACAAGGCTCGCAACTCTCCGGGTAAGGCCGGTAATTGAGATATTTGAGGGGCCGACGGGGAATATCCCACCGGGTCAGGAAATCGGTTTTAAAATTTTAGCGCGCGGGCTCGACAGATATGAAATAACGATACCCTGCCCAAGAGATACGCTTGTGTTCTCGGGAGTCATTACCGATTCCATGTGTGGCAGACCGATACCGGTGCAGGGGGAAACGAATAATCCGAATGCTCCCGAGGTGTATGCGCGCGTCCAAGTAACGAACCTTACCACGTCAGAGCAGCGATTGACGGCGACATTGCGAGCCTCAAGCGCGGCGGGGCAACCCTTCACTACAAAAAGGTTGCCGATTATACTCCAGCCGAACACCGAGGAGAATATTCAGCTACTGAGGCCGTTACTTCTCCCGGAGCCAGTTGCGAGTACGACTCCCACAGATACAAGTCCATCTTCAGGCGCTGAATCCGGCGCAACACTTTCCGACAGCTTTTTATCTGCTTCGGTAGTTGCCGCACTCCTTGACCAAATGACGGAGGTGCTGCAAGGGCTCTCTTCTCTTGTGCGCTAGCGATTCGAATTCAGAACACAAACCTTTTCGGAAGGAAGGTTTGTGTTTTTAGGTAAAATGTGGTATCACTGACACGTGTCAAGGTCGTCAGCTTGCCCGCATATAGGCTGTATTTTATGAGAAGAGCATATTTCTTTATTGTACTTCTTGCGATATTGGTTGGTTTCCCTCGCAATGGTGGGGCAGTAACCTCCGAAGAACTCCAAGCACAGATTGCAGCGTTGCTTGCCCAGATCCAAGCCCTGCAGCAACAGCTGCAACAGCTGCGGGCAGATGATACAGAACGCTGGTGTCATACGTTTAATAAGAATCTAGGGATCGGCAGCAGCGGCGATGAAGTTCAGGCGCTGCAAACAGCCTTAAGCAAAGAAGGTGTCATTGGGCAGAGCTTTGAGGGCCTCTATGGAAGGCCGGACCAAAGCACTTTTGATGAAGAGACCGCCGCTGCAGTCTCCGGCTTCCAAGAAAAGTATCGAAGTGAAATTCTGAACCCCGCAGGTCTCAAATTTGGTACCGGCTACGTTGGTGCGGCAACTCGCAAAAAACTGAATCAACTGTATAGCTGTGGTTCTGTGCCACCTCCGCCATCGTCTGAGCCGACACTCAGGGTACTCGATTCTCGAGGCAATCTAGAGGCCACGTTCAGTTTGAGTATCCGTGATCAAAACGGCAGAGCGGTGAAGTTAGATCCTTTGGTGTTTCCAGTCCTGCCCGTAGGCGAGTATTCATTCAGTCTCAGTGCTAGAGGTTCTCGAGACGCGGGTGAAACGGTAAGTGGAGTATTGAGCGTGTCTGAGGGCGGTTATAAAGTTTATAATTTGGTCTCTGCTAACATCCCAATTAAAGACGTATTGAGTATCGTAGCTCTCGATCGATCCGTGCAGATTAAGGTCTCTTCTGGCTCTCAGGAGGAATCGGCATTATTTACCCTGTCGCAAGATGGGAGGTCAATTCCGATAACATTTAAAGACGGCCACGGGCCATCTTATCGCTTAGGGGCGGGCCGATATACGCTTTCTGTTTCTGAAGTCGGTGGAGTCTCGCAAGAGGGGTATAACATCACTGCCAATAGTCAAGGCTATGTTCTTCAAGCGCAGCGGTCTGTTGTGCCGCCTGTTCCCATACCACCTGTTTCTGCCCGCTTTTCTATCACTGATTTTTTGGGTCTACAGCTGACTTACCAAGTAGGCGAGAAGGCCAAATTCTCAATTAAGGGTGTTGAGCCTGATGGCACTCCTGGCACGCCGGAGGAAGGGTTCAATGTGCAAGTGTACATAAAAAAGACAAGCGGAGACATGGATCCCGTCTGGCTAAAGAAGACCAATGGTCAGCCTGACGCAAATGCAGTTTTTGATGGCAGATACTGGGTCTTTGCGGCCACAGAGGGAATCCCGACAAGCGGATACTATGAAATCGACGCGGCGTTCTATTGCAACCGCGACGATAGTGTCTGCGCAAGAAAATATGGGATTGCGGCTCAGGTTAATAAATATGTTAAGTTTTCTGTGGGTGATTCCGTTTCCTCGGTTACAGTTTTTTCACCGAACGGGGGAGAAACATGGCAAGTAGGAAAAACCTATACGGTTTCGTACAAGTTGCCATCAACTGATGACGCGGCGTTAGTGTATCTTGAGCGTGCCTATCCGGAGGGAAGTAATAGGACAGGAGCCAATAGCAGTATGCTGATCGGTGAACCGGCACAGGGTCAGCAGAGCTTCTCATACACGGTTTCTGATTCGATAATCTCATGGCCGGGATTGGGGTCGAATTACAAGATTAAAGTGTGCGCGAGAAATTCTGGATGCAATATCAGTGACAGCAGCGACGCCTATTTCAGTATCACGGCGGCGAATCAATCTTCCCTTACAGTTTCTTCGCTTACTCTCATTGGTAATCAATCGACTTATGCAGCCGGACAGGCAATAAAATTTAGTGTGAAAGGCGTAGCATCTGACGGCTCGGTCGGCGTTCCGGGGAAAGGATTCAATGTCCAAGTCTGGATGCAAAGAACTAATCCGGTAGAAACCGTTCAAATCGGCGGAGTTTATCAATCCTTTAATGCTAGCTATAATTCGAGCACCGGATATTGGGATGTTGCAATGACCGCGCCTTCCGGCACTTCGCAAACATATAAAATCGAGACGGCATTTTATTGTTCGAATTCTTCTCTTGGTTGCTCCAGCGGTCAGATAAACAAATCTTTTACATTTACCGTTTCTTCTGCCGCTCAACCTTCCATCACGGTGCTTTCTCCGAATGGAGGAGAAATATTGCAGACTGGAGAAATGTACGGTATCCGCTGGACTTCACCTGGTATTTTGGCTTCTGAGAACGTGAAAATAGAATTGGGATATACCCATACGGATTATTCGTATCCGGGCGGCACGTACGTTGAAGATTGGATTGTCGAGAGAACTCCCAATACCGGTACGTATTTATGGAGAGTTCCCGAAGAGTATGGCACCGGCTTTAAGTCCGGCGTATTTTCCGTAAAAATAAGTACCGCAACTGGGGTTGTCGATTATTCAGACCGGAAATTCAGCATTGTAATGGGCGGAACCCGGCCATCTTTGAGTGTATCAAGCCCAGTCGCAGATGCTGCATATAAAACAGGCGATTTGATGCTTATTAAATGGGGTTCATTGCTTGGGGAGGGGGAGTCTGTGCGCTTCAGCCTTCTACGGAAGAACGACCCGACGTATCTCAGTTGGTCTGCTATAAGCGCTTACTATGACAGTACGGCGCAATCATGGGCCACGCGTGTGCCTTCCGGGCTCGCTGATAGCAGTGATTATTATGTGCGAGTCGCGATCCATAAAAATGGCATACCGGTGAGAATCGGCTATAGCGGCGTGTTTGCTATTTCGGCAGGCGAACCACGCTCCTCCATTACCGTCCTTTCGCCGAACGGGGGAGAGGTGTGGCGACACGGTGAAACCAAAACCATACAATGGTCGGGCGTTACCCCGGACAGCCGGTACGCTTCCGTAAATGTCAGCTTGTTCAAGGCAAACGGGGAATTTGTATATACCAACAACGTGGGGGCCCCAAATCGCGGTAGCGTTCAATTCGTTGTCGTTTCTTCAATTCAACCTGGAGAGTATCTGATCGAGGTTGCATGCGCTACAAATTGCATAACGCGGGACAGAAGCGACGCGCCGTTTACGATTGCAGCGGCTTCTTCCTCTGCGGGGAAGCTTCACATCGCGCTCGACTCCTCAACGCCGACTGCGAGAACAGTACCAGCCGGGTCAACGGGAGTAGTTGCAACTATTTTCAGGGTTTCAGCGATTAATGAGGCAATTCAGCTTCGTCAGCTCGGCTTGGAGTACTCTGGGTCAAACCTTGCTGATGTTGCCAAGTACACCGTCTGGGATGGCGCTCTCAAGGTGGCTGAAGGCATCTTTGGTACAAGTAGGACAGCTGTTGCAGTTTTATCTAATGTCACGGTTCCCAAAGACAGTGACAAATTGCTCACGGTAAAGGTTGACCTCTCTGGCACGGCTCAGATGGGAAATGCTTTTAGGATTAACTACAACGGCGATACCGAGAACTCCTCATCGGTAGGCGTCGGTTTGTTGGGCGTTGGCGTGAGCTCTTCCCAATTCATTTATTCTGCAACCAACTACGATCTTTTCGGCAATAGCATTGTTGTCGGTGTTCCGGTTGACTCTTCAGAGGCTGCTCCCCAATAAGATTTTACCGACTGGCCTCCTTTGAGGCGGAGGCTTTTTTCGGTATGATAAGCATATGCCATACGACTTCATTTCGATTGGAGACACGGTAACGGATGCTTTCATCCGTCTGAAAGACGCCTCGGTACATTGTGATATTAACCGTGAGCGATGCGTTATTTGCATGCGTTTTGCCGATAAAGTTCCCTATGAAGAGGTGCACGTCGTCCCGGCCGTGGGGAATAGCGCCAACGCTTCAGTTGCCGCTGCGCGTCTCGGTCTTACGAGTGCCCTTGTTTCAAATGTGGGTGATGATTATTACGGAAAAGAGTGCCTTGATCCACTTCGCGCCGAGAACGTCTCGACAGAATTTGTAGGAGTAAACGCCGGGTTTAAAACAAACTACCATGATGTT
>CAZOFN010000006.1:14574-17538 GCA_964579195.1 uncultured Candidatus Saccharibacteria bacterium
TCAAGCACGAGGAATATAATTATACACTGCCAAATGTCGGCGAATCTCAATGGCTCTACCTTTCCTCTGCAGGGCCCAAGTCGTTGGAGTTCCACGGCGCAATCGAAAAATACCTCAGTGAGCACCCCAATGTAAAGTTGGCCTTTCAGCCGGGTACATTTCAGATGAAGCTAAAAAATGAGATTCTGGGGATTTACCGAAGGGCTGACATATTTTTCTGCAATCGTGAAGAGGCCCAGCGCATCTTGGGTGTGGAGGAACACGACATAAAAAAACTCCTTCAATTAATGCATAATTTTGGGCCAAAGACTGTTGTGATTACGGACGGCCCCAAAGGGGCATATGCATACGATGGTTCGATAGGGCTCACCACAGGTGGCAAAATGCTTTTCATGCGTGAGTGTTCTGACCCGAAACTGCCGTATGAGTGAACTGGAGCGGGAGATGCGTTTTCCTCAACGGTCGTTGCTGCACTGGCGCTTGGTAAGGATTTGAAAGGGGCACTTCGCTGGGGCCCCATTAACTCCATGTCGGTTGTCCAGCAGGTTGGCGCACGTGCCGGTCTCTTGTCTCGGCAGGAAATAGAAAAGTATCTTGCCCAAGCGCCCGCAGATTACGAACCGAGCGTAATTTAAAGTTAGACTTGACTTCTCAGCGAGTTCATGCTTAAGGTAGAGAAGCAATTGGAGCATCTTTAATCTGCCCTGAGATTGAAAATGGCTTATCTAAAGCAAAGTATCGTTTTTTTCAGCTTTCTCTTACTCGCTTTTGCGGCAGGTTTTATAATACCTCCGATTGCTAGCGCGAAAGTCCTACCTGTAAGGCCGAAGGTGAATTTTAGTGCCACCCCAAGGTCCATCAGCTCTGGGGAGAGTACAGTGTTCCAGACTGAAATGTCGGGCGTATCCCGGGCAGTAGTAAAACTTCTCTGCCAGCCGGGGGTGTCTGCAAGCCCACTTCTCTGTGGATCAAATGAAATTTCTCCAGAGACGAAGAGTTTTGAAGTGAAATTCACCAACACTTCTCCGAGGCAGCGCACGGTAGCAGCTTTGCTCTACGTATATGACATGTCAAAACGGCAGCTGCCCGTGCGTACTGTTCAACTTCGGATTCTTCCACAAAAACCCGCAACGGTTCATGTTTCTCTTTCAGCGGTACAGCAGAGCGTCATACCAGAAGTAAGTCGCCAAACCCTTGCAGTATTTGACATGACTCCAACGGCAAATCCCGTAGTCATGCAGCAAATCCGATTTGGTTTCAAGACAGAGGAAAATACCTCATTTACCAATATAGAAATAGTTGATGAGGCGACTGGTGTTACCGTCGCGGGGCCAAAAGATGCAACTACCCGAGGAGGCGGCGGATATGTGGTCTTAACGGACCCATTTGAAGTATCTCTCGATTCCCGCAAGTATTCATTGCGGGGGAAACTTACCGGAACTACCATAAGCAATCAAATTATTACTGTTTTTGCGAACCCTGCAATTGACTGGAAGGCGGTAGACCAAGTGACGGGAAAATCCATTATTCCGAATGCAATCAACCCTCGTTCCTCACTCATGGGATCCGCAAAAGTAGTAAAAACTTCGCTCGATGTTTCTCGCGCGGCTGCACCTGCTTCGCAAAACACAGTGAGGGGAGTAAATATGTTTCCGTTCGCCAATTTCATTTTTGAGGCAAAAGGGTCAGGCGAAGATTTGCGTATTACCTCTCTCCAACTCAACCTTAAAACGGACGGTTCTGCGGTAATTGATACCTGTCAACTCTATGACGGCGCGACCGCATTGAATACCGGCTCGAACGTGCTTAACCCTCGCGGGGCCGACATGCATACGTTTATGCTGGATACCCATTTAATCATACCGAAGGAGACATCCAGGACTATTGCATTGAAGTGCAACGTGTCGGCCGGCGGGAGTGGGTCATTCGCTGAGTGGTACCTTACGGGGGATGAGGATATTTTTACCACAGGAGTTACGACAGGAAACCGGGTCAGTGTGGAGGTGATACCATCAACTGCTCCCCAGCCGGTGATTTTTGTTGAGAAAGGCACGTTGAGTGTATCGCTCGATGCTTCAAGCCCATCAGCTCGTTTAGTAACAGCTGGCACGAGCAATGCTGTGGTGACTATCTTTAAACTTCACGCTTCTGACGAACCAATTTCACTCTCAAGCATCAGCCTCCAGTTCCACGGCGCGAATATTGCGGCCCTTGTAAAAGTCACACTTTGGGATGGTGCAGCTAAAGTGGGTGAAGCGGTTTTCGCAGGCACTAACACTATCGCGACTTCAACACTAACTTCTGCGTTCGTTATCCCAAAGGATGGCGACAAGCTGCTTATCGTAAAAGCCGAATTTTCCAATGTAGGAACAAGTGAGCCCGCCCGGGCGGGTGATACGGTGGCAATCGGTTACAACGGAGGTGCCGCAACTTTTGGATTTGGAGCGTTATCCGGGGCACGTATCACATCCAGCACGTCGGAAGACATCCAAGGGAGTTCGGTGACCATTTTCCGCACGATGCCGACGATTCAAGTGGTGAATATTCCCTCACACACATTGCAGAATGGCACAATGACGCTCTATCGCTTCAGCGTTACTGCGTCGGCGGCGGGGGATGTAGGTCTTGGGAAAGTGACGTTCTTGGTATCCAGCTCGACTTCAGCAACAACTTCGAATTTTAGGCTATACGGGTACAGCGATTCCGCTTTTTCCGTACAGGCGTACGCTACAAATCCTTTTAGCCTTCCGAGAAATCAGCAATCCAACGGCGAGGTAGAGATGTACATGAGCCCCGTAAGTGGATCTCAGAAGGAAGCCATCCAGATTCCTGCCGGAACTGTGCGCTATTTTGAGTTGCAAGCCGATGTGCGCGGTGCGGCTTCAGGGGATGCTGTAGCTGTTTTCCTTCGTGGAGATCAGGTGTTCAGTGGAGTCGGCTCGCTTGCAGGTATTGACGCTGCTG
>CAZOFN010000006.1:17548-19572 GCA_964579195.1 uncultured Candidatus Saccharibacteria bacterium
GCGAACAGTGTCAACAACTTTATTTGGTCAGGGAACTCAACGACAACTTCGTTGGTTACTGCTCCCGACTGGGCGAACGGTGCTTTACTGCCTGGTCTTCCTGCGGGAGGAACTGCAACGCAAGTTATCACAAGGTAGTATCTCGCGAAGGCAAAGCACTCAGGAGGCCATCGGAGTGTTTTATTTTTGCCTGCTGCGGGGGGACAGAAGCGATACATAAGTGGTGACAATTGAGGCGGTGGAATATATACTTGGGATATGGAACAACCGCATGGATTTGAAGGGTTGGGGGAGGCTGAGATAGGCCGTTTTAATGAGCGTGATACGGGCTTTTTGGAAAGCCAGTCAGCTCGGGGGAGTACTTCTGAGTTACCAGCTGGTATATCGGAACGCGCGGGTGCAGAGAGCCCGCTTATGGCGCGCTTTCACCAACTTCAGCCGGCAGATCAAAAGCAGATAGAAAATTTGCTTGATTTGCATGATCTTTCTCTGAACGACATGACTGAAGTTAGCGACCCTGAAAGAGCTGACGAGATTGCTGAAATGCTGGGAGCATACTTGGCTGCTCCTTCGGAGAAAAAGCGCGATCTTGGGAATGCGCTTGCCGATGCAATTGATTCGAGCTTGAGGACTGAGGAGCACGAAAGGAGATTGAGTGCATGAGTTTGAGCGAACTTCTCTCCCGTGCGACACGCGAAGGCTGGGCAACCGGCCATTTTAACGCCTCAGATTCGGATCAATTCCGCGCGATTGCAGAGGCGGCAAAGGAAGCAGGAACGCCAGCTATAATTGGGACCTCTGAGGGAGAAGCGAAGCACTTAGGATATCTCGAGGCAGTCGCGCTTCGCGATGCCCTGCGAAAGGAACTTGGAATCCCCGTATTTTTAAACTCAGACCATCATAAGAGCATTGAGGCTGCGAAGCGGGCGATTGATGCCGGGTATGATTCAATACACATTGATTTATCTGTGTTGTCATTTGAGGAGAATGTGCGAGGAACGAGAGAGGTTGTGGAGTATGCGAGACAAGAATCAAGAATTAAGAATCAAGAATTAAGCCTTGAGGGGGAGTTGGGGTATCTCAAAGGGGAGTCGAAGATTCAGAATGAAAAGATTGAGGTGCGGCCGGAGGATTATACAGACCCAGATCAAGCACGTGAATTTGTTCAAAAAACCGGTATTGATCGGTTAGCGATTGCCGTTGGGAATATTCATGGAATCTCATTGGATGAACCGGCGCTTGATATTGGACGGATCAAGAAAATCCGCGAAGCCGTACCCACCGATGTGGCGCTCGTGCTCCATGCGGGCTCCGGAATTTCGGATGAACAAATTGAAACAGCAATTGCCGCGGGAATTGCTAATGTCCATATCAATACTGATATCCGAGTTGCCTATACCGAGGCGCTTAGGAGAGAACTTGCCGAGCATCCGGAAGAGATGGTGCCGTATAAGTTTGACGCAGAGGCGCGTGAAGCGGTAAAGGAGTTAGTAAAGCAAAAATTAGAATTATTCGGTTCAGTTAATCGGGCATAGAAATATGAAGGTATTTGTTACGCGAAAAATTCCGAATCGGGGGATTGAGATGTTGAGGGCGGCGGGGCATGAGATTACCATGAGTCCACATGACCGCGTGCTGACGCCGGAGGAGTTGACTGCGGGAGGTGTTGGTGTGGATGCGGTCATGACACAGCTTACTGATAAAATTACACGCGAAGTTCTTGAGGCCTGGAAGCCAAGCGTAAAGATTGTGGCTAACTATGCGGTGGGATATGACAACATTGATACTACTGCAGCCAAGGACCTTGGTATTCTGATCACCAATACGCCGGATGTGATTAATGATACGGTTTCTGAGCATACGTTTGCGCTGATGCTTGCCATTGCGCATCGCGTTGTGGAAGGCGACAAGTTCATGCGCGCGGGAAAGTATCATGCACGGGAGCGGGAGCTTTTACTCGGCACGGATATATACGGCAAAGTGTTGGGAATTCTCGGAATTGGCGCAAATGGTGGCAAGGTGGT
>CAZOFN010000007.1:0-18142 GCA_964579195.1 uncultured Candidatus Saccharibacteria bacterium
ACCCCCCGCATAGCAAGCTCACCACAGCAGAGGGCCAGATCGGGGAGCGCCAAGCGCGAGCTGGGATTGTCCATCGTCGCCCGGAGCCGCGCGTGGGCATCCGCGAGGTCCACGATGACCGCGAGCTTCTTCCCTCTCACGTAGGCAGCCTCGGCGAATCGCTGGGCCACGCCCTTCGGGTTCGGCAGGTCGGTGACGATGAGCTCCGCCTCCATCTCGGTGATGAGTGCCGAGGGCCCTTCATCCGACAGCGGTCCCTCGTGGTCGGCCTGGTGGCCGAGTCGCCGCCACATATCGAGCGCTCCCGTCTCCATGACGTAGAAGGGCTGATGGGACGCCAGAAGCTCCTCCATCAAGCCCAGGATTTGGGCGCCGCGAGCATTGCTCGCGGCAACTAGGAGTCGCGTCTTTCTCATGGCTGAACCCTCCCTGTTGGTCGGTCGTTGTGGTCAGATACTTCTCCGTTGGCGCGAAAATTGTAACCTTAAGTTTCAATAACGTCAAGACTATCCAATATTGGGATTCGCTCGCGGCCGTCATCTTTGCTACGCTTAACATCGCAGAAAAATGACGCGTCACTACTGGATTTTATTTTTGATTATCGGTATCGGAGTTTCTCTTCGTCTCGCATCGCTCCACTTCAACTGGTTTCCGCACGGTAATGTGTCGGAAAATGCGAGAGCAGCACTTTCCATTGCCCGGGAAAGCTCTCTTAAAGTCGCGGAGCCTTCGGAGGAACCCTACTGGTACTACACGAAACAATACGGCGGGAAGTATCTTGACCTCAACGCGCCGCTCTGGTCAATCATAAACGGCCTTGTTCTGAAAGCTCTCGGGGATCCTCTGGACGAGGCGCGCGGGTTTTTGATATTTCGCATATCTTCGTTTGTCTTCGGCGTGCTTGTTATTATTTTCGGATACCTGGCAGGCAGGAAACTTGCGGGAAATGGCGCAGGACTCGCAGCGGCCGGATTTATTTCACTTTCGTATTTCATGGCGGAGTTCTCAGGGAACGGACACTTTTACATGACGCAAGGTGCTCTCTATCTTCTCTGGGTCCTGATTGCGGCGGGGCATCACCGATTCCGCGTGCCGATGCTCGGCATTATCTCGGGTATCGGCTGGCTCCTGAATTACCAGGCAGTCGCGATGATTGCGGCAACGCTTGCCTTGCTTCTTTTAGAGCCCGGCGAATGGAAAATAAAAGCAAAGCACTCCGCTCTTGCCATTTTGCTCTTTCTTCTCTCCATCTCACCGCTCTTAGTCCGGAATGCGGTCGTTTTCGGGAATCCGTTGCATACGACCAAAATCAATATGACCTATGTATGGTCCAAAGTCGGATTAGAACCTATCGTGGAAAATGATGTAAAGCGGTTTGAAATCGGCGCGCGCGAATATGCGAAAGCACTTGGCGGGGCCATAACCGAGTGGCTGCCGCACAACGCCTATTACGCGGCGCGAAAACTCTTCGTGCTTTCGCCCGTCATTTTCATCTTTTTTCTCTATGGCACGGTGGACGCAATATTCTCGGAGGAACGGCGGAGGCGCATGCTGCCAATATTTCTTCTTTTGGGATTTCACCTGCTGCAGGCCTCGTCCTGGCCGATTTTTCAGTTTCGCTATTTCGTTCCCATTTTTCCGCTTATTGCCATTGTGGGATTTGAATATCTCTTCAGTTTGAGGCCGCAAGTCCTCCGGAACGCTGCCGTGACACTGTCATTTGTCGCGTTGCTTTTCGTGAACGTGGCCATGTATTACTCAAACCCGCTTCATGTCTGTTATTATGACTGCGCAGTGACCACGGGGCCCTTCGGTCGGAACGAGGAACTCCATCATCTAAAGGAAAATGGCTTGATTCCATGAATATTTTTGAGCGAACGTTTTTGAAAAAGTTAATAAGGGCAGTGCTTGCGATTCTACTGCTTTTTATTGCGATTGATGGTGTTCTTCTTCGGCTGCACTAAGGTATGAACATGCTTTGGCGGATTTTTATCACGTACGGCTTAGTGTTCGCCGCATTTAGCGCGCTCTATATTCTCTCTTTTCGCATGTCCTTATTTCACGGGCAGGATGTTCTCTTCTATCGGGGGATTTATCTCCTTGTTTTCGCGTCAGCAGTACTGTTGATTGCCGGCATCGCTATTTGCCGGGCATACTTCCCGGAACGTCTTGAATCTTTTATCGCCGCCTTAGCACTCAGTGCCGCATTTCATCTTTGTTTTTTTGTTATTTTCCCGGTGACATTCGAACGCTCGGTTACGATGTATCTCTTGCGCACATTGGGGCGCGTAGAGACAACTGAGGTATGTGATCTTAGTAAGGAAGAGCTCCGCGAGACTTTGATCCGTGAATATATTATCGAACGGGATGCAGTGGGAAAGCGTCTCCACGAGCAACGCGTGATTGATTTTGTGAATTCAGGCGATCAATGCATTGCCTTGACTTCACGCGGATCTGAATTTTTGAAGTTTTCCCGAGTTGTAGAAACAATATACGGCCTGAGATAGGCAAAAACGAATCGCTGACTTTCTTTGTTTTAGTAAACGAGCGTAACAATAGTTATGGAAATTCTCGCCATCATTCCCGCCCGCGGAGGCTCCAAAGGCGTCCCGGGGAAAAATATCCGGTCACTTTGTGGAAAGCCTTTGATTGCCTGGACGATCGAAGAGGCGAAAAAGTCAAAGCATCTCACGAGGGTCATTGTTTCAACCGACAGCGAGGAGATTGCAGAAGTCGCGAGGCAGTACGGCGCTGAGGTGCCGTTTTTGCGTCCTGCGGAAATTTCCGGCGATCTCGCGACTGATGTGGAGTTTCTGACACACGCGCTCGATTTTTTGAAGGAAAGAGAAAACTATGAGCCGGAGATTATTCTTCGTCTCCCGCCCACCTCGCCCTTGAGGACCGCGGCACGTATTGATGAGGGGATTGAGGTGCTTATCAATAACTCTGAGGCTGACGCCTCGCGTCCCATGGTTGAGGCTCCCAAGCATCCGTATAAAATGTGGGCCATTTCGAAAGACGATGATAGATTCGTGGAGCCATTTTTACCAAAATCGTTCACCAATATGGATGAGCCGTACAACTTGCCGCGTCAAGTGCTTCCTAGGGCCTTGATTCATACAGGCGCTATGGATGTCATGCGACTTAAGACCATTCGCGAAATGAAATCAACATCTGGTAACAAGCTTGCTTACTTCTTCATGAAACCGGAGGACTCTATTAATATTGACTCCGCCATTGATTTCAAACTTGCTGAGCTTCTCTTGAGGCGGCGACTCGGAGAAACCTAAGACTGAAACGAAATCCTTGCCAGGTGGGTTTAAAGTATGTAGAATCCGCTGGGCAATAGTGCCCTAGCTAGGCAGGTTTTGTATTTATGATGCTACCTCTCAAGGGCCAGAAAAAGTTCGACTTTAACGGCCTTTTTACGTTCGAAATGGCAAATAACCACCAGGGCTCGGTCTTGCACGGAAAGCGCATCATCCAGGAAATGGCGGCCTTGGCAAAGAAGCATGGCGTGAAGGCGGCGGTAAAGCTTCAGTTTCGCGATTTGGACACATTTATTCATCCCGACTTCAAAGACAGCACCGAGAATAAGCATATTCAGCGATTTCTTTCGACGCGCCTCTCCGAAGTTGAATTTGCCGAATTAATCCGCGAAATCAAGGCACATGGTCTAATCCCGATGGTGACGCCCTTTGATGAACTCTCAGTCGATGTGATTCTGCGACTGGGTGTCGACATTATAAAAATCGGGAGTTGCTCAGCGCATGACTGGCCCTTGCTCGAGCGCGTTGCCGAAACGGGAAAACCGGTGATTTGCTCGACCGGCGGGCTCACCATTCGCGATATTGATCGGATTGTCTCTTTCTTCCAGCACCGCGGGGTTAACTTCGCGCTGATGCACTGCGTCTCGATGTACCCGACGCCGAACAATAAGCTTCATCTGAATCAAATTGCTATTATGCGGAACCGCTACCCTGATCTTGTAATTGGCTGGTCAACGCATGAAGAGCCCTCGGATACGACTATCGTAAAGCTTGCCTATGCCAAAGGAGCCCGCATTTTTGAAAAGCACGTAGGTGTTCCAACCGAAGAAATTAAATTGAATGCCTACTCCGCAACTCCGGGCGAGGCCGATGCCTGGCTCGCCTCGTACAAAGAGGCCGTAGAGGCATGCGGTGATAACTTGGAGCGTGAAATTGATGAAAAAGAAGCCGCTGACTTGAAGTCGTTGATGCGCGGCGTCTATGCTAAAAAAGTTATCCGCGCGGGCGAAGAGATTAAACGCGAAGACGTTTTCTTTGCCATGCCGCTTGCAGACGGCCAATTAATTTCCGGAAAATGGAAGAAGAGTCTCATTGCTGACCGCGACTACGCCGTGAACAAGCCGATTTCCGCGAATATCCGCAAAGAGGAACGGACTAAGAAGGACATTATCTATGCAACTATTCACTCGATTAAGGGAATGTTAAACACCGCCCGGATTCCCGTGCCGCATGACATCATGCTTGAATTCTCGCATCACTACGGTGTTGAAAATTTTCATGAAACGGGATGCGTTTTAATTGAGTGCTTCAATCGGGAGTATGCAAAAAAGCTGATTATCCAGATGCCCGGCCAGTGGAACCCGACGCACTACCACAAAAAGAAGGATGAGACCTTCCAGGTGCTTTCGGGTATTCTCGAGGTAGAGATTGAGGGAAAAAGGAAGACGCTCTATCCGGGGGATACACTTTGGGTGCCACGGGGCGTGTGGCATGCCTTTGGCACCGACACGGGCGCAATTTTTGAGGAAGTTTCAACTGCAAGCGTGAATGACGACTCGTTTTATGTAGACCGCGAGATTGCCAGGCTTCCGCGCGAAGAGCGAAAGACTCGGCTCGTCAACTGGGGTAGGCACCAATTCGATGATGTTAAGGAAGAGGATACCGCAAAATTGGTGAGTTCTTAAGGGGAGGAACAGCATGGTACCCGTTTTCGACTTCGACGATACCCTTACCCGAGGGAGCGAGGGTGCAAAGTGGCGTGGCTTCTGGGGAGTCTTCCAAGAAGACGGCCCCGAGGCTCTCCAGGCTGCCGAGGCGTATGTACGTGCTCATTATGGCGTACCGCGCAGGCAGATGATCGAGGGTACGGTCGCGGAACTCGCTCGGCGTGGCATCCGCGTAAAGAAGAATCCTGAGGTATTACTTGACGAGTTCGCCCGCCTCGCCGAGAAAGTGGCGATTGAGGCACCGCCTCGTCTTGGGGCGGAGACGGTGTTGAAAGTTCTGTCTCAGACGACGAGAGTGTATCTCAACTCTCAGACGCCGCAGGAGTCAATCGTCCGCATCCAGATCGCGCGAAGATGGCGGGACTACTTCCAGCGAATCTTCGGCTCGCCGCCGGGGACGAAAAAGGAGCATCTCGCGACAATCATCGCAGCCGAAGGGGTGGATCCGGACCAGGTCGTCGTGATCGGTGACGGGGCCAGCGACCTTGAAGCGGCAATGGCTCTTCGCACCCGCTTCATCGGTGTGCGGGGCGAGTTCTCGAAGTTCGAGGCAAACGAGCCGTTTCCTATTATCGAGGGGGACCTTGAGCCGATCCTGCCGCTTCTTCGATAACAAGGGGCGGCGCCGGAAGCCTCCGGCGCCGCCTCGTCTCGGAACATTTATTATGAAGTGATAAAATAATTTGGTTAACTAATTTTCATGAAAGTAAAAATATTAGGGGCGGGTTCGATCGGGAATCACTTGGCACAAGCATCTCGCCGCATAGGCTGGGATGTAACTGTGATAGACAAAGATCCCGAAGCGCTTCGGAGAATGCGAGAGGAAATTTATCCCTCTCGTTACGGTGCATGGGATCCGGCGATTCAGCAATTTTCTTTGGCTGAAGAGCCAAAAGGAGGGTTCGACGTTATTTGCATCGGCACGCCGCCCGATGTTCGTCTTAAGATCGCACAAGCATCGCTCGGTGAAAAACCTAAAATTTTGCAGCTTGAAAAACCGCTTTGTCCGCCTACTCTTGAGTGGCTTGATGAGTTTTTGGGTGAGTATGAAGCGGTAAAGTCAGAAACTACCGTGATCGTGGGATACGATCACGCAGTGGCCGAATCAATCGAGTGGCTGGTCTCTCAACTTCCCAAAATCGGCGAGGCCGAGACGGTGGACGTGGAGTTTCGCGAACACTGGGGTGGAATCTTTGCGGCGCACCCGTGGCTTCGCGGCCCTCAGGACTCGTATCTTGGCTATTGGAAGCGCGGCGGAGGTGCCGGTGGAGAGCATTCCCACGCGCTTCACTTGTGGCAGTACCTTGCGGAAAAATCAGGGATAGGGAGATGGCGCGAAGGAAGTGTAGCCATGGAGTTTCGCCGCGAGGATGGAACGGAGTATGATGCGGTGAGCGCATTTTCGTTTCGCACCGACAAGGAGAAGATCGGAAGAGTCGTGCAAGACGTCATTACAAAACCTACAAGAAAGTGGGCACGGATTCAGGGAAAGGAAGGGTTTCTTGAATGGGTCTGTGGAGGTAGTCCTGAAGGAGACGTGGTGAAATACGCATTTGGGGCGGAGACGGGAGAAAAAGTTTTTCCCAAAAAGCGGCCTGATGACTTTTATCGCGAAACGCTCCATATGCAAGAAATTCTTGATGGAAAAATCTCGGGGAGTGACTCTCCACTGTCGCTTCAGGCGGCACTCTCGGTAATTCAGGTGCTTCATGCGGCATACGAGAAAGGAGGCATCGGCTCATTTGAAATACCGTAGGGGTGCACAGTAAACGAATGGCTGAAACCAAAAAGACGATATTTTTGACAGTGGAAACGAGTATGGCGGCGAAGGAGTTCCTTCGCTCGAATGCATTTCCTCTTTTGGTGGAGCGCTGCCGGGTAGTTCTTTTTGTGCCCACCGACAAAGTTGATTACTACATCGAGCAGTACGGCGGAGGTGATGTTTTTGTAGAGCCGATTCCCCCGATTTCGCGAAAGGGCTTGCATCTTGTCATTAAAAATGTCGCATTCAACAGTCTCTCGACGGCGACGGTTTGGTACCGTATCTGGGAGTCATGGTGCCTCACGAGGCGCCCAGGAAATCTGCTTATTCGTCTTACATTGTGGCATCTTGGGAAACTGAGGATGTGGCGTGAAGCGACGAGGCTTCTTGAGTGGTTGATGCACGACGATAAGATATGGCGTCGGGTCTTTGACAAGTACGATCCGGCATTTGTTCTCTGCACCAACGTCATTGGCGAAGCGGATATTTCTTTGATGAAGCATGCGCGCCGACGCGCGCGCGGGGCATATGCCATGATTCGCGGTTGGGATAACCTAACCTCAAAAGGCACCATTCGCTTCAAACCTGATCACCTGATTGTGTACAACAAGAATATGAGGATGGAGGCCATGAAATATGGCGATATGCGGGCGAATCAGATTACCGTTGTTGGCATGCCACACTACGACTCATATGTGAACACGGATTTTTACTGGACGCGAGATGAATTTTTCAGGAAGCTCGACCTCGATCCGTCCAAAAAGCTCATAGTATATGCCATGGGAGGAAATATTGCTGTGGGGGACCCCTATGATCACGCAAAAATGATTAATGATGCTATTGAGCGTGGAGAGCTCCCTCCCACGCAGCTCCTGATTCGCGCACATCCCAAGTACGACATGTCGGTTTCCAATATCAACAGTTTGCCGCATGTCAGGTTCTATCAGCCGGGGAAGAAAATTGCAGGGGCGAAGGGATGGGAGTTTGAGAAGGAGGATACAATGATCTTGATCAATACCGTTCGCTGGAACGACATTAACATCAACTCCGGTTCCACGATGTCGCTTGAATCGGCAATGTTTGACCGGCCAGTGATTATTCTCGGCTTTAATGGATACAAGCCAGTTTCGTGGGAAAAAGATGTCGCCACTGGGCTTACTTTCACCCATTACCAATATATCTTCCAGTCGGGGGGAGTGACGCGGGTGAACAATGAGCGCGAGTTGATTGGGGCGTGTCGCGCATACCTTTCGGACTCTTCGCTTCACAAGGAGGGCAGAAGGCGCATGGCTGAAAGTATCGCGGGCGTGCTTGACGGAAAGTCAGGAGAGCGGCTGGCTTCCGCCATTTTAGCTTTTGCCAAATAAATGGTAGAGTAAGAAACGATTTCTTTATTCTCCATGCCTGTCCGTTTCTACGAACGGTATCTCGCGTCGGCCATCCGTCTTGGCCTTTTTTTGGTTCCGGTTCTTCCGCTTTACATCTCCTCCACGATGTTGTTCCCCTTTATTAGCGGGAGGAACTTTGCGTTTCGTATTATTATCGAGCTTCTTGTGGTTTTATGGGCCGGTCTTCTCGTACTTTCAGCCGAGTATCGGCCGCGACTCTCGCCGCTCGTTCGCTCCGTCATTGTCTTTCTTTTTGTCGTAACGCTCGCTGACTTTCTCGGAGCGAATGTGTACCGCTCCATTTGGTCAAACTACGAACGCATGGAGGGGCTTTTTATGATTCTCCACATGGTTGGGTTTTTCTTCATTATCCTCTCCGTGTTTCGCGAGTTTTTCCACTGGAGATGGTTCATCTATGCCTCTTCAATAGTGAGTATGATAGTTGCCTTTATCGGTATTTTGCAGAAGCTCGGCATTACGCGCTCATTCCAAGGCGGAGTTCGCGTTGACAGTACCATCGGAAATCCGACATATCTTGCTTCCTACTTGATGATGCATGCATTTTTGCTGATATTCTTGCTATTTCGAGAAAAGACACTCCGTGCCCGCTGGGTTATTTCCGGAATGGTTCTTTTCCAGCTTTTTGTCATATACCTTACGGCCACCCGCGGCGTGATACTCGCGATTCTTGCAGTTACATTCCTCATCTCACTTGCTTTTATCTTCCACCGGCAGGAAACGCCGCTTGGCCGCCGCCTGCGGCTTACCGCCGCTGTACTCCTTGTTGGAGGTGTCATTTTTGTCGGCGCATTTTGGGCGTTGCGGGATACTGCATTCGTTCGCGAGAGCCCGGTTCTTTCGCGCTTCGCCTCGCTCTCATTTCAAGAGCGAACTATTCAATCGCGCTTTTTGATATGGAATATCGCCTGGCAGGGAGTCAAAGAGCGTCCCATCCTCGGATGGGGGCAGGAGAATTTCTATCTTCTTTTTAATAAATACTTTGACCCCAAACTCTGGAATAATGAGCCGTGGTTCGACAGGTCTCATAACATCATCTTTGACTGGCTGGTCCATGCGGGAGTCTTGGGGCTTCTTGCGTACCTTGCCATGCTCGTTTTTGGGATACGCAATATCTGGCAGGCTTTCCGGCGAAACGCAGTTTCGTACTACGAGGCAGTAATACTCGCGGGATTAATACTCGCATACTTTCTGCAAAACCTCTTTGTCTTCGACAACTTTCAGACATATTTTCTTATCCTTCTAGCGCTTGGGCTTACGGAGTACCTAGCAGAGGGTCCGCGCGCTCCCTCCCGTCCCGCGACTTCGCTGTCCATGCAGTACGCCTGGGTGACCATGGGCGTTCTTCTGGCTCTCGTCGGAGTTGGCGTGTATTTTGTGAACGTAAAGCCGATTCTCGCCTCTCAGCAAATTATTCAGGGGCTGTATGAGAACGGTCGCGGCTCAACTGTGAAAACAGTGGAGAGTCGGTTCCAAAATGCGCTTTCATACAATACATTTGGCAGCGGAGAGGGAATAGAGCAGATGGCATCAATTGCAAGAAGTGCGGTGAGTACCCAGCGCGGAACACCGGAGGAGTTGAAAATGTATATTGACTTTGCGGCCCGCGACTTGGAAACGCTCTCCAGCGGCCCTGCGGCTGATGCAAAACATCTCCTGTTCCTCGGTTCGATATATAATGCCGGCCTCATTTTGGATGGCTCATATGCCGGAAGGGCGATTGATGCCTCAACACGCGCGATGCGGCTGGCTCCCCGAAAGCAGCAAATCTATTTTGAGCTTGCCAATACCTATGTCGCGGTTAAGGATTATGACCACGCCATAGAAGCCTTGAAGAAAGCGGTGGAGTTTGAGCCATCGTTTCCCCAAGCTCATATGAACCTTGCAGTTGCCGCGATTGTTGCTCGTGACATGAATCTTGCGGATGAAGAACTCAAGAGATTCCGTTCCCTTACTCCGCAAATGGGTCCTGAAGACTTACAACGCCTGATTTATACCTATGCAAGCGTAAACGAACTGGGGCGCATCCGCCCCCTCGTGGAAGAAGCCATACGGCTTGAGCCGACGAAAGGAGAACTGTATGGACAGTACGCAGCACTCCTCGCAATGCTCGGTGATGTCGAGGGTGCCATTGCCGCGGCCGAAAAAGCCGCCGAATTAAATCCCCAACTGAAGGCCCAAGTGGATCAGTTCATCAAGGAAGTAAAAAGCGGCACGTTCAAGCCCTAGCTTTAAAAAACAAGCGCCATATATCCAAATACATTAATTCTCCACGATCGTGGAGAATTAATGTATTTGGATATTGATATTTAAATATTTGTGATTTAACTTAACGTCCCTGCCTGCCGAGAATGGCAAAAACCGTTCTTAAGAGAATCAAGGAATCCAGCCACACGCTGCGATGCTTAATGTAGTAGAGGTCGTACTGCATCTTCTCCGGTGCGTCTTCCACAGCCGCATCGTTTTCCATGTTGACTTGTGCCCAGCCGGTGATGCCGGGCTTCACGAGCAACCTCATTTCATAAAAGGGGACCTTTTGTTTCAACGTCTCGACGTACTCGGGACGTTCCGGACGGGGGCCCACGAAGGACATCTCACCGCGAATTACATTCCAGATTTGTCCCAGTTCATCGAGATACGATCGGCGCAGCAGCGTTCCCACCGGGTATCGGCGAGGGTCGTTATGCGTCTCTTTCGCTTCGCGCATCTCCCGGCTTATCTCTTCCGCCCCCAGTACCTGACTGCGTAACTTTACAAAATTGAAGAGCCGTCCGTTTTTCCCGACGCGGAGCTGCCGGAAGAATATCAGACCGTCGCCCGGCCGCGCCCTTCGTTCGCGGTGCTCCCATACATCACTTGGCCGGGAGAACACGATGGCAATCGCAATGAAAGGAAGGAGAAGAAAGAAGAGAACTCCAAAAATTGAGGCGAGGATAATGTCAATGAGCCTCTTGAAAAAGTCGTAACGGGGTTTTACGCCGATCAGATTTTCTAAAAACCAGACCTCGGCAATCAGCGACAGTGGCACCTTGCCTGTCACCGTTTCATAGAACGCGGGAAATTCAAAAATGGTGATTCCCAACGGAATTGACTGAAAGAGCGCCTTGACTAGTGATTTGTCACGCTTCATCTCCGGCGCGATGACGACGGCATCAATACCGCGCTCGCGGACAATATCGGCAAATTGTCTTTCATCGAATGGGTAGTGTGGAAGATTGAAAACTGACTCGGGTGCGCTCGCTTCTGAGACAAATGCAACCGGCCGGTTTCCCAGCTGGGGATTTTTCAAAAGGTAGTCGGCGAGTTCTGTCGTTTCGGGGCTTACCGGGTTTGCGGAAAAAAAGAGCACGTGTACTTGAGGGGCACGCACAATCAGTGCATTGAAAATGTGCCGCCAGGCAAGAAGAAATGCAGTCGAGGTGACGACGATGAGAAGAAGATTGCGCCGCGGCTCGATATCGAGAATGGGGAGGAGGTAGAAAAGCAGTACCGCGATGATGGTATTGGTCGCCATGGCCTGCAGCAGGCGGTAGGTGAAACTTTTGTTGTTCTTCGTAAAGCGAAAGTCGTACAGGCGAAACGAGCCAAAAAGGAGTATCCAGACGAAAAATACGAAGCTAAATGGAAGGAGGTGTTGGCGCAGCAATAAGTCAGTCCCATCGGGCCAGTACCGCAGTGTCAAGGATGCCCAAAGCGCCCCATAGAGGAGCAGTAGATCGCCAATCACGAGAATCAGTATTTTCATGCGGAATGGAGATTATCCTGTTCTCGGCTCTTACGCAATGGGGCTATTGCCATCGCCGTAAATCGCCTCTATTGCTCGGGTCATGCGCTCGAAAGAGAAGTTCTCCGCCACCTTTCTCTGCAGGTTTTTCCCCAGGTGTTCGCGGAGTTCTTGATTTGCAGCAAGGCTTTCAATAGCGCGAGCAAGATTTCCAGGCGATTTCGGCGAGACGAGGAGCCCCGTCTTTTCATTTTCGATAATGTCGCGCACGCCATCAATGGATGTTGCAAGAACGGCGATACCGGCTTGCCCCGCCTCGAGGAGCACGTAGGGGAGGCCCTCCTTGGTCGAGGAGAGAATAAAGATGTCAAATGCTTTGAGAAGTTGTGCTGCGCGAGGGAGAAATCCCGCAAATGCCACATGAGGCACTTGGAGACGTTCGGTGAGCGTCTTCAGGTCTTTTTCTTTCGGTCCGCGCCCGATGATGATGCAGGGAAGTGGAGTATGAAGTCGGCTTACCGCGCGCACCAACGTTTCAGGATCTTTGTTTTCGATGAGCTCGGTGACGGTTCCGATCCAGAGTTTCTCGCGAGATATGAGGTTCGCCGCGGTTCCCAGAACGTCAAGCAGTTCTTTCCGTGCGTCTTCGCGTTTTTTCACCGGTTCTCTGGCGACGCCGTTATGCACCAGGCTGAATTTCATTTTTGGTATGAACGGAAAACGCAGAACCGCCCGGTAGTCTTTCGTGTTAATGAGGATAACGTGATGCGCAAAAACAGCAGTTAGCCAGGAGAAGAATAGAATGAGTGTTTTTGACACGGTATTTCTATCCTCAGCAAATGACCAGCCATGAATGGTGACAATTATTTTTGGTACGCCGAGAATTCTTCCGGCAACTGCACCGAGTCCTGCCATCTTGGGGCTGTTTAAATGCAAAATGTCAGGCCGGTATCGCCGTATCGTCTGTATAATTTGAAAGAGATGCCGCAACTCTCCGAACCACCGCATATCTCTCCCGAGCCCCGATAGTTCGATGACAGAAATCCCGATGGCATCAAGCTTTTCGGAGAGCATTCCGGAACTCCCGCCCATGACTGTCACCCTGTATCGAGAGGAAAAGGCAGATGCCAGGTCAAAAACATACCGGGAGGCACCCCCCCAGTCAAGTTTTGTCACCCCATACAATATCCGCTTTTTTGTCTGCATTCTCTCTATTATATAACGCTTCAAGGATCTCTGTTGTTTTAAGGATTTAATTCAAATATCAAAAGTAAAAGTGCCAAATTGTGATGCAAAATTTAAAAATTTTAACTTTTAAACTTTCATTTTAATGTTTGTATTTTGAATCTTGGCTTTGAGTAGCACGAAAGTTATCCACACCTTGACATCCGAACACTGGCGCGCGAAAATAAATACAGTTTCAGTTCGCATTTACCGCCGCATTGTAAGAATCCCTGGCTGGCGAAAAATTTATTCGATGCATGCGATGGTCGGCATGCATCACTGGTTGGAGCGACGTTCGTTGCTCGTAAACAAAACCATGGCAAAGAAGCGAAGAAAGGCAGGAAAGAAAAAGGGCAGGAAATAAGCCTTTTTCCCAAAATACAAAACGCCCGAACGGGGCGTTTTGTATTTCTCATATCTTTTCGCCGTCTTACGCATTATAGTAATAGCATAGATAAGGCACTTCCTCGTACTGGGTTGCGCAGTATGAGGAACTTTACCCGCATGCGTTACCAAATTCGCTACACTAAGATTGACTCATCCCCGGCTCTACGGCAGTACATAGACGCCAAACTCGTGAATACGCTTGAGAAGCTGGCGCATTCCGTGGGGCCTCATGACCCCTGGCAGTTAACCATCGAGGTGGGGAAGGAGACTGAACATCACCATAAAGGATACATTTGGTTTGCCGAGGTGAACGGAACCACTTCGTACGGTCCCGTTCGCGTGCGTTCACAAGGGAGCGACCTCCACGAAGCAATCGATATTTGCGAAGAGGAGCTGAAATCCAAACTTACCCGTTCGAAGGGGAGGATTTTTTCCAAAGGACTCCGCGCCGCTCGGCGCGTGAAGAGCTATTTGCGCCTTTCGCGCTTCGCGCGCTTTTTCCGCCGCGGCAGGGTCCGCGACGAAGGAATGTAACTTGCGGCCTTCAGCGTTTTACTCCATTCTGTTTACAGAGGAGGTAAGAAGACTTGGCTCATCCGCCCCTGAACGATAAGTTCGAAGGCGTCACGGTTGGTGAAGGATCGAGGCTTCTCCATACTCTCCTGGGTGAAGTTAGGCAACAGAAGAGAAGTTCCATGAGGGCTCTTCTCTTTATACTCATGGTGAACCCGAGAGAGGTGACACTGGGAATGTGTACTGATGGCGCCGACGTGATTCGACTGCTTCCATCACTTACCTGGTGTAGCGAGGAAGGAAGTCACGAAGTCATTCGCGAAGTCACGTGGGGGCAGCTCCAGTCAGCGCTTAACGGCGTGCGCCGTCTACTCAGGATCAAGGAACTGCCCTATGGCCTGTGGTGTTCTTGCCCCGACTTTCTCGGCGGGAGTAGGAAGGGCAATTACAGAATGGGGCCAATCCCGGTAAAGGTAGGCCTTGTAGACCGAAGAAGGGAAAAGAAAGGGTGAACGGCCGCGTCAGAGACGCGGCCGAAAAACTTTTTGGTTATTCACACTTGTTGTCTATGAGAAATTGCAATAGTATTGAGTCTGTTACTAATTTTTCTTGTATTCGTTTCGTAAGGTCCACACGACAGCATTCGACACAGGTGGATTGAAGAAGTAAATACTTGAGAAATGACGAAATCTCTCCATATCCTCGCTGACTTGCACGGCTGCCGCGGGGATAAAAGATATTTAACAGACGTCAGCACCGTTAAAAAGAAAATTCTCGAGGTGGTGAGGCGATCCGGCTTTAAGATCGTCTCTTCGGCGTTCCATAAGTTTACACCGGGAACCAATGCTACGGATGGGGGAATTACCGGCGTTATCGTGGTTTCCGAGTCACATCTGGCACTCCACACCTGGCCGGAGAAGGACTTTGTGAACTTTGACGTGTTTTTCTGTAGTTACTCGAAGGACAACTCGGTAAAGACTCGCAAGGTGTTTAAAGAATTCTCGCGGCTCTATCATCCTAAAAAAATCAGGCGAAGAGACGTCTGGCGCGACTAGAGAGTGGAATATAAGCAGAAGCGGCCACCTCTTAGGTGGCCGCTTCTGCTTTCTGTATCTGCGGATAACTCTATTGCGATGCTATGTTGTATTCGTACTGCTTGATATTCTTTCTTTCCCATAGCACCCAGATAATTGATATCAGAAATATGGCTCCGAAGGCAAGGAATGCTCCCTGGAGGCCAACAAAATCTGCGGCCACACCTCCCGCGACAGGGCCGAGGACAAAGCCGACATCCTCCGCTGACTGCCAAACTCCTGTCATATACCCTCGGCGGTGATGGTCGGAAAATGAGTCAAAGAGACCATTCACGGCGATATAGAAAAATACAAATCCTGTTGAGACTACTGCTGCAAGCGCCATGAGCGTGTGTGGCGCGTAGGCAAAGCTGAAAAGAATGATGCCAGCGCCTCCTAAAATGAGTCCCAAAAGAATCGAGAAAAATCTTTTCTGCGTGTGGTCAATCCAACGGCCAATCGGGTAGTCGAGCAGGGCGACGGGTGCAACAAATGCGGAAAGAATTATGCCGCCCATGATGGGTGAGGTATGCAGCGATTGCACAAAAAGCGGCTCCATTGCCCAGATAAATTCAGACCACATGCCGATAAGAAGCATGAAAAAGGCGACAAAGAGTGAAAGTCGTCCCACCGAAAAGAACTCTCTTAACTCTGCCGAATATACGCGGTCCTTTTTAAAGATATCTTTAAGACTCGCTATGAATGTCTCGTGAGCGTGTTGGCGGTCTTGGATAAACATATACGCAAGCCAGGCCCCGATGAAACAGATGGCCCCGAATATGAGGAAAGGAACTCTATTGCCATACCACAGAACGGCAACCCCTCCGGCAAGCGGGCCGAGGAAATATCCCAGCGCGGAGGAGCTTGAGTAGCCGCCGATGAATTGGTTCTCCATTTTATGTGGGGATGCGGCAATAACGGAAGCCATGCCGGCGACTGTAAGAAACCCCTCGAAAACTCCGAAAAGGACCAAGACCCCAAAAAGTTGGAACAGGCCGGAAACGAGATAAAAAAGGATGCCGCTTGCGCCAAGTCCGACGAGTCCGAGCACGATAGTTCGCTTTCTGCCGAAGCGATCCGCGAAGGCGCCCGTCGGCATGTCGGTAAAAAGAGAGAAAAGCCACGGCAGTCCCATAACGATTCCAAAAAGCGTGTAGGTGGGCGCAAGCGAATCGGTAAAGAGCGCTAAGTTGTACTGCATGATGCTGGTCGCAAAAGTGTAGGTAAGGATAACTACACTCAGCGCAAGGAGCGCTCGCCCGTGTCTCTGAATACGAAATAAACGAAGATGTCTCATGGTTTCTATTAGTCATAGTAAGATCAAAATGTATGTCTGTCTTGTTGTTGACTGCGGAGCACTTGGTCTCTATAGTAGAGGCGCTCGCGCGAAACTCCACTGGGGATAAGGTAAACGGTGAAAAAGCGTACGCGAGCCGGTGTTTGGCAGTTGCGCTGCGAGGGCAGTGCATAGCTGTGCTCTGTCATAGCCCCGCCCGGCGGGGCCTCGTGAGGCGCCGCAGATGTATCGCGGCAAGAGATGTTTACTGCGGGGCAACCCGTTTCCCCATCTCTTAGTCCTCATAGCCGATCTTTGATAGTCGAAAAAGGAAAGGAGGTCCACGGTGGAACAATCACCTTATGCTCCTCAACCTAGTACACCGTGGGCCGCTCCTCTTGTCCCACCGCGTCCGGAAGTGCTCGAGCGAGTCAAGCGTCACTCAGCGTATCTCAAAGCTCTGCATCTCTCGCCGTTTCGCATTGCCGTGATTCTCTCCCAGCCAGATCCGCACTGGCGGCGGGTAGTGAAAGAGAAGAACGGCAAGCAGCGAGTTTGCTGGGTACCGCGGTCGTATCTGAGGAAAGCGCAGGCAAGGCTCGCGCGGCACCTGTGGCGGCGATCCCGCGGAGTGTTTTTCTCGTTCACTGAGCCATATCAGATTGTTGGCGCTTTCCTGCTCGGAAGCTCGGTGACGAAGAACGCTGCGGTCCATCGGCGCCACCGCTCAAGTTGGTGTCTTGACCTCGAGAAGGCGTTCGAGTCGGTCACAACCCGTCACCTTGAAAGGTACTTCTTGCGGCGTCACTTATGGGAACGTATCGGGTGGCGCGCCATCGCGGAGTTGTCACCTGATTCATGGGCGAATGGGGGGCGCCTCTCGGCAGACGAGTGGCATAAAGAGCGCGAGCATCTCACGAATCTCTGGAAGCATGACCTCGCGTGGATCTTCTCGCGTCTCTTCACGTACCGTGGGCGCTTGCGCCAGGGACCACCATCGTCTCCTGCCGTCTTCAACGTGCTAATGGCGAAGTTCGACCACGCGGTAGTCCAGGCGGCTGGGGAGCTCAGGCCGGTGGAACTTCTTCCTGGCATAACTCTCAACGAGTACGTCCTTCCGGTGCGCTACACCCGCTACGGCGATGACCTCTGCTTTTCCTCTCCCAGTGAAATCTTCCCGGAGGAGATCAAAGAGAAGGTCAGGGCCGTGGTGCGTGAACAAGGGTTCCACTTCAACCCACGCAAAGTCCGCGAGGGGCGGAACGGGGTACTAGAATTCCCCGGCGTTCTCGTGGTGAATGGCAGAATTCGTCCCACTGGATCGTATATCGCACGGCTTGCACGTCGCGCGCCCACGCTGTCCGTCACAGAGCAGCAAGGGCATCGAGGGTTCCTCGGACAGTTAGGGCGGTCGGGAAGACTCCGCGTCCTCAAACATCTTCTGCCCTGAGTGGCAGAGGGCGCCCGGCGATTGCATCGCCGGGCGCGTTCTCTTTTATAAGGGTATTTTTTGCGCTAGAATGAGTCGGTTATTTTGGAACATGGCTTTATTCTCTAGAATATTTGGCGACTCGAACGAACGGGCGGTGCGGGAGATGCAGCCGGTAGTAGAGGCAATCAACGAGCTTGAAAAGGATTTTGAGCGGGCTTCAGATGATCAACTGAAGGGCAAAAATGCTGAATTTAAAGAGCGGCCCGCCGCGGGCGAGCCCACCGGCCAGATCACCGAGCGGCTCAAGAAAAACCTGGAAATCGGCGCTCCAGATTTCATAATTGCCGAC
>CAZOFN010000008.1:0-8816 GCA_964579195.1 uncultured Candidatus Saccharibacteria bacterium
TATGAGTCGAGGGCTGACTGAATTTTTGTCTCCCCTGTTATCCGCACTTTCACTTCAACCCCGCCTTTCTCTATCGTCTTTTCGGAGATAACAACTCGATGCGGCATCCCGATCAAGTCAGAGTCGGCAAATTTTTCTCCTGGCGACACCCCATCCCTATCATCCAAAAGCGCATCCTCCGCAATTGACGCATATAGCTCTTCGGCGCGTCGCATGATTTCTCGATTTATATTCTCATCTTTCGAGGAAAGCGGAATGATGTGCCAGCGATAGGGGGCAACCGCTTCCGGCCAGATAATGCCATTCTTGTCATGCGACACCTCGACGATCGTTCCCATGATGCGCGATGAGCCAATGCCGTAGCAGCCCATAAGAACGTCATCTTCGGCACCATCTTCAGTTTTGTAAGAAAGACCGAACGGCTTTGAATACGTTGTTCCCAACTTGAAAATATTCCCGACCTCCGCCGCCCGCAGAACGCGCCACTCTTTTCTCTCATGCTGGATAGTACTGCCTGGCTCAGCGCTTTGCAGCTCCTCGGGCATAAGCTCACGATTCAGCATCTCGCCCGCATCGGAGATAAAAATTAAATCCTCCCCTGCTTCCGTAAATACCTGGAACTCATCAGAGTATTGAGAAAAGGTTCCGCCGGATGCCTTCACGCGCGATGCGGGGATTCCGCACCGCCTAAAGATTTTTTCGTATGCTTCGGCAACCATTTCGTAGTATTCATCAAGGGAGGCCTGACTTGCGTGGAAGCTGTAAAGGTCCTTCATACGGAATTCTCGGCCCCGAAGAAGGCCGGACTTCGCGCGCGCTTCATCGCGGAATTTGGTCTGTATTTGGTAGAGGCCGAAAGGCAAATCCCGATAGGAAAGAGAGGTGCGTCCTGCAAGCGGCACTACCGATTCCTCATGCGTGGGTGCCAGCGCAAATTCCTGCTCAAAATGCGAGACAACTTTATAGAGCGCATCGAAGCCGTGAAAACGGCCGGTCCGTTCCCAGTTTTCTTTGGGATGGAGTGCTGGCATCAGCACCTCCTCGGCGCCAATGACATTCATTTCCTCGCGTATAATATCCTCGATTTTTCTAAGAACGCGAACTCCGAGCGGCAGATATTGATAAACGCCGGCCATCAATTTATGGACATACCCCGCCCGTGCAAGAAGCACGGCATTTACCGCTGTTTCGTCTCTCGGCGCTTCGTGGAGCGTTCTGCCGAACAAGTTCGACTGTCTCATGTTGGTTCGATTAAAACATTTTTACGCCGTTCGGGACATCATAGGTTGGAACGAGAAGCACTACCCGGCCCTCTTTGTCGGGCAGGCCGAGAGTGAGTACCTCGGGGATAAACGGACCTATACGCTTCGGGGGAAAATTGACCACCCCAATCACCTGCTTACCGATAAGCTCCTCTCGGGTATAAAGCTCAGTAATTTGTGCAGAAGAGCGCTTCACACCAATTCCACCTCCAAAATCAATAGTCAACTTGTATGCCGGTTTTTTCGCCTCGGGGAATTCATCCACCGCGACAATGGTGCCTCCGCGAATATCAATTTTTTCGAAGTCTTCGTATGAGATCATATGCAATAAAAAAACCTCGTCCCTGCCAAATCCAAGAATGGATTTTGCAAGGACGAGGTTTCTCGTGGTACCACCCTGCACTCGCCGACAGAATCGGCCTTGTGCCGCCTTTGCGGTTGCCTTATGACGGAGGCTCCGGTCTCACTCGTCGCGGACAGCTTGTCCCAACAGCGATTATTAGGACTTAGGGGCGGGTTCTCCTTCAAAGAAAGGATACTATTCCCCCATTACAGCTTTTATCTGTTGCTCATTATACCAGTCGCAACTGTCGCGTCAACTGGCATGCATAATGCGCCGCACATGCTCCACCAATGTCGCCGTATACCCGGCTTCATTGTCATACCAACTGAACACTTTTATCAAATCCCCGCCGATGACGCGCGTTAAACTCAAATCGACAATGGCGCCATACGGTTCACCAACAACATCAGTGGATACAATCGGGTCTTCAGTCACTTTAAGAACTCCCCTCCAGCGATCGGTCATAGCCGCTTTCTTCAAAATTGAATTCACTTCGGGAACGGTAGTCGCGCGCGAAGAAACAACCGTCAAATCCACCAGTGAGCCGGTAATGACAGGAACGCGCAGCGAGACGGCATCAAACGCATCTCTTAAATCAGGAATCGACTGGATTACGGCCTCAGCCGCCCCCGTAGTTGAGGGAACAATGTTGGCTGCCGCCGCGCGCCCTCTGCGGAAGTCCCTTTCGTCCGGGGCATCCACCAACTTTTGGGTAGCCGTGTAGCCATGCACCGTAGACATGCCGGCTTTTTTAACGCCACTTGACTCTTTCAGGATTTGAAGAACGGGAGCGGTAGCGTTGGAAGTGCAAGAGGCGCTCGCGCTCAGAGGGCCATGGTGCTCGCGAAAGTCTTCATCGTTCACGCCAACAAGCATTGTCGGAACATCAGGAGCAGGAGCGGTGATGACAACATGTCGCGCGCCCGCGTCAACATGGGCTTTCGCCTTTTCGGCGCTCGCAAAAAACCCCGTTGCTTCGACAACGACATCAATGCCGTAAGAACGCCAAGGAAGTTTTAGCGGATCTTTTTCGGCAAGCACTTTGATGTCCTTTCCGTCAACATTTAAAAATCCTTCTTTAGCAGTCACCTGTTTGCCATATCGCCCATAGACACTGTCGTATTGCAGAAGATAAGCGAGGTTTTTTGTGCTGGTAAGGTCGTTAATCGCAACAATATCAAAAAGGGAGCTTTCGAACGCCTTTCTAAAAAAGTTGCGGCCGATCCTCCCGAACCCATTGATAGCAATCTTCGCCATACTGCCATTCTAAAGTAGAACGCCGAAAGGCCAAAATTTGCTTCTTACTGGACGCTTTCTGCGGCAGGGCTACGCCGCTGCAAGCCGAGGAGATAGTTGTATGCAGATAGTGCTGCCTTTACGGCATCTCCCACCGAAATATTGTTTTGCTTGTAAATCTCGTCCGTTACGTCTCCCGCGGCCCAGATGCCAGACTTTGATGTTGCTCCTGTTTTGTGATCGATTAGCACTTCACCTGCCGCGTTCATTTGAACCAGACTCTTAATAATTTCTGAATTGGGCACTGCACCAACTTCGATAAAAACGCCGTCCACCGCAAGGTCTTTCACCTCTCCCGTTGTTTTCTCCTGATAGCGAAGCCCCGTAACAAAGTTATCGCCAATAATTTCCTGTGTGAGTGCATTATAGATAACTTCTACTTTTGGGCTTTTCTTCACTTCTTCTTGCGTCACCTGGTCGCCTTTTAACGTGTCACTTCGCACAATAAGGTAAATCTTCCTGGCGTACGGAAAAAGATCTACAACAGCCTCAAGCCCCGCGTTTCCACCGCCAACCACTGCTACGACTTTGTCACCGAAAAGCGGCGCGTCACAGGTGGAGCAGAAAACAACGCCCTTCCCTTCAAATTTTGACTCACCGGGAACGCCGAGCCGCCGTCTTCTGCTGCCAGAGGCAAGAATTACCGTCTTTGTCTCCAAGGTCTTTCCCGACTCAGTGGTAACCGCAAAACTTCTGTTTCCGGGAATTTCCGAGACCGATACAACCAGCTCGCCGGATGCAATCTCAATGCCTTTTTGCGCCCGAACGTGTTTTTCGAGTTTTTGCGCCAAATCAAAGCCTGTGAGAACTGGGTCTCCAATCCAGTTTTCAATGGACGCCGAAATGGCAGACTGCCCGCCGAACTCCTTTGCAATCAATACGGTATTCAGCTTTTTTCGTGCGGCATATACCGCAGCTCCCACCGCTGCCGGCCCCCCGCCAATAATAACTACATCATACATACAACAGTTAGAATCAAGAATTAAGAAGCAAGAATCAAGCGGGCAAATTGCTCTCCCTAATTCCTAATTCATGACTCCTGCTTTTATTGAACCGCTTTTGGATCAACTCCTGGTATACTGTCGGGAACAAACTCCGGCCCGCGATTTTTGTAGGCTCGATAGAATGCCCGAACCTCCTCCTTCCGTGCATCAGCCAACGCGCCGCTTTCCAAATTGAACGCGTAGACATGCGTCCAGGCGGCAACTGCGATATCCATATCGTTTGCTGATCGCGGAGCCATCACAAGCTTCGAGCCTCCGTACTCCTGTATAATGGCCCCGAGCTCCTCGAGGACTGCCGTGGGAACTGAAGGCCGGTAACTAATCCAAATCCCCCCATGCTCTAAATTATGGATAAAAATCTTGTCGTTCACCTCATAGTCATACACGCCCCAATTTGCGGGAGACGCAAAATGCGCGCCGGAAGACGGGGGGTTCGAGTTATACGGCTTTGGCAAGGGAGCCGATAAGGCAATATGCTGATTGCCGATGTCTTCATATGTCTTGCCGGGCACGTGGCTTATGCTTCTTTTCTGGTACCAAACGGCGCCTCCGATAATTGCGAGAAGAACGAACAAAAATATCCCCCATCCGGCGATGCTCTTGATTCGCTTTTTCCATGTCGCCGCCCGTATGCGTGCCTCGGTAGGATTCACTTCAGCCATAGTATGCTCACGTACCGGTAACCCACGCTTTCAGTTCTTCGTAGGACACCTCGCCGCAAATAAATGATTTTGTTTCCGTATTCACAAAGAACGGAACCCCCTCGCAAAGTCCGCGTGAGTACTCCGTCATTTTTCTCGCATTTTCCTCATTGTTCCACACTTCATACTGGGTAATCTCGATACCCTCTTCTTTCAGTTTTTCAACAAGCGGCGCCATCCGGGCACAATGCAGGCATTCGTCACCGTAAAACTCAATCAACATGATAAAAAGGGCTGAGTCCGCTTGGTTCTGCGTTCTTAGTCCTACTTGAGGCCGAGCGCCTCGGAAAGCCGCGGGCGATCAAAGCCAATAATAATCTTCCCGTTCACCTCGATAACCGGGACACCAATCTGATGAGATTTTGCAATCATCTCCTCGCGCGCTTTTACATCCGATGCTACGTTCACCTCCTCGTACTTTACCTTGTTCTCGTCAAAGAAAGCCTTAGCCATCTTGCAGTAGACGCACACCGGGGTCGTATAGATTTTTACAGCAGAGGTGAGCATGGGATGGTAAGTCATTATTACGGTACGATGCTGGCATTATACCACACTGGGTAGTAGAAACTCGAATACTTCAGTAGCAGAGCCTGTATGATGGAATTTTCACACACTGCATCTGAATAAAATGCCTCCCAGAAATATGACTACGACATGTACTTTGCCATTCGAGTTTTCACTACTCGGCGCAACTGTCGATCCTGCAACTTCGGACCGCTGGCAGGCGAGTCTCATTATAACTGCAACTCAGGTATTGAAGAAACTGCCACGTGATCTGCAATCCATTGGCGCACAAGACCCTGACGTGAAGCACGGTTGATGAGCACCGCCCCACGAATTATCCCGCTTTCCAAGAAAAGTTCCTCGAACGTGCCAATCGGTGATAGGACAACGTGAGAAGCCATATGTGGATCGACGTCCCCAAGGACCGCAATATGGATCCCCAAGTTCACAATGCCGTAGCTGGATACGCTTTTAAACGGGGCCTTAGCTCCTGCCATGTTGCTCCCGGCAGTCGTTCCCTGGAGGAAGGCGTTATTCCAATTGCCCAGTACCTTGCGTTTTCCAAGTATCAAATCCTCATACTCAGCAACATCGCCGGCGACGTAAATGCCGGAGATGTTCGTCTCCAGGTATTGGTTGGCAAGAACGCCTCCCGCGCCGAGAAGAATGCCTGAGTTTTGGAGAAATTCCATCGCTCGTTGAATCCCCACGCCAACAAACACTGCGTCACACTCAACAGCAACACCCTTTTTGGTCTTTACAATCCATCCGTCCTCCTGTTTCTCTGCATATTCCGCCTCGTCGTTCACATGGAATGTGATCCTGCGGGATTTTGCATTTTCGTGAATGAGGGCGCTTGCTTCTTTCGACATAAAACGGGAAAGTAGGTGGTCGTCGCGAAGAATGACAGAGGTAGGAATGCCGCGCTTTTCGAGAATTCCCAGAAATTCGAGTGCAATAAATCCCCCGCCGATGACGAGAGCCCGTCGGACCGCGGGAAGGTCTTTGCGCAGACGTTCAGCGTCCTGAATCGTTTGCAAGTGATACACGGAAGCGGAGTCCATCCCCGAAAGAGTAAACGGTCGTACGGCGCCCCCCGTGGCGATTAAAAGCCTTTCATACTGAATTGACCGGCCATCCGCAAGCTCAACCGAGAATGTTGACGGAGAAACAGTTATTGCCGAACCTTGAATATACTTGATACCGTTCTTCTCAAAATCCGTCGCACCTCGGAGCATAATTTGCTCTCGCGTGAGCTCTCCTTTTACATATCCGGGAAGCAGCACCCGAGAGTAAAGGCCAACAAGCTCATTTCCCAGAATTGCAATAGCGCCATGCGCATCGCGTCTCCGAGTCGCTTCCGCCGCTGAGACGCCTGCAATGCCTCCCCCAACAATGAGATATTGAAATCGCTCCATGCGCCTCGCTATTGTACCCCCGCACTGAATACGTGAGAAGCAAGAGACCCCTATAGGCATGCTCCTTCGAGAAAAACGAAAAAGCCCCAAGGGGCTTTTTCGTTTTTGTTTAGAACTCCCTTCGGAATCCACCGCCTCCGCCGAAATTTCGGCGAGGTCGGTCCTGCCGCACTTCCATGAAGCACTCGCGGCAGTACACCGGCTTGCCGGGGGTCGGCTGAAAGGGAACCGTCGTTTCCTTGTTGCACTTGGTGCAAACAGCGGCAAACATTTGGCGATCTCCGCCAAAACGATTTCCCCCAAAGCGGCTGCCTCCCTGACGTCCTCGTCCCTCATCGGAGCGGAAATCCCCTCCGTTGTCTGACGAAACGCCGCCGGCGCCATCGATTTGTGTATCGTCGTTCACGTTGATACAGCGCGATGAACTTACTTCACCACGCACTGGCTAATATTATAGTTCGACAAGCTCACTACGGGATTTCCCTATATGCTACTCAGTTCCAAAACAGAGAGCCTTTAGAAAAATATTTATCCTGAGTTTATCGAAGGATCGAACCCACTCTCCAGGTTTCGTATCAACGGTAATACTAAAACCCTAAACCGCAACGCGGTCGGGCGACCCCATGAGACGAAGTCCCGTCTGGGGTTTAGCCGAACTCGTAGATCCTAACTCCTTTGAGCGTGCAAAGATTGTATCAAATCGCTGTGTTTTGTCAATAGCTGCGGGGCTCGCAAGGAAACCCACACCACAAAACACCTTTTTCTTCAAAGCAGAAGAAAAAGGTGTTTGCGTTTTTTAAAGAAAGAACCGCTGGACATCGCGGAAACTGACAAAAATGACAAGGAGAAGAAGAAGTACGAACCCAATCGTGTGAATCAGGCGTTCATGATGCATCCGCAAGGCCTTGCCGCGAATACCTTCAATAGCAAGGAAGAGAAGCCTCCCTCCATCCAATGCAGGAAATGGCAGTATATTCAAAATGCCGAGGTTTACGGAAAGCAGCGCTACGAACTGGATGAAATAGGAAATCCCAAGACGCGTTGTTTGAGAAGTCAGCGCAAAAAGTCCCAACGGACCCGAGACGCCCTCAGGAATCGAATGCTGCACCACAGCACTCCGCACCAGCGACAAGAATGCGTCGAATGTTGCCGCGAGCGACACCCAAAGCGTTTTCAACCCTTCCACTGGGGCCCGATACCACGGCGAACGGAGGGTACCGATATCAGACAGCGCAATGCCGAGCGGTCCTTGCCCTGGTGGTGGATTGCTCCGCGCTGTAATCGTCACTATCTTTACATCCTCTGGGGGTGACCCTGCACCTGACTGGATAATGAGTGTCAACGTTTCCCCCATGTGTGCCTTCACGAAGTCAATAAGTTCAGCTGATGCCTTTGGGGCTATCGCAGTTCCGCCGACGCGAGCCTCGCGGATGATATTGCCGAATGCGAGTTTCGCCTCCTCGGCAGGACTTTCGGGCGCAATATTCGTTATCGTAATCCTTGCGTCATGAACAGGCATTCCTTCTTCGGCAAGCGCAGGGATGCCTATAATGTGACCCACCGAAAATAATATCCAAGCCAGAGTCACATTCATAACAACGCCCGCGACAATTACAACCGCCCGGTGCCAGACCGGATGTGAAATGAAGCTGAAAGTGTCCCCTTCTCCTTCGCCGCTCTCGCCATAAATTTTCACGAACCCGCCGAGCGGAATGAGATTCATCGAATATAACGTCTCGCCAATCTTGCGTCCCAAAATACGGGGAGGGAACCCGAAACCGAACTCAAGAACCTTGATGCCGAACGCCCGGGCAGCAAAGAAATGCCCCCACTCATGCACCAGCACCACGAGCCCCAGTACGATTATGAAAAGCAAAATTGTCATACCAACTGAAGATATGCTAAGTGAGTTCCAGAATCAAGAATTATGAATTAAGAATCAAGGGATCACATTTGACCATTGACAATTGACCCTTGCCTGCCCCGCCGTTTGGCGTACGGCCTAGGGACGTCAAATATTAAGTGTCACATTTCAAATGTACTAAGTACTCAACATTTCCCTTTGCCCCGTGTATAGGCGAGGGTATCACACCCTTCACATCCCAGCCATCGCCTTTCGCCCACTCCGTAAACGCACGAAGCTCCCTAAGTCGTACGGTCTCATCTTTTACGATGCCATGCGTAACATCCACGTTCGGAGCTGCATATAGTGGTCTAAAAAGTAGACTCATCGCACTTGCCGGTCTAAGGAATTCCCTCTTCACCTGCTACACAACGACCTGGCTAGT
>CAZOFN010000008.1:8826-16414 GCA_964579195.1 uncultured Candidatus Saccharibacteria bacterium
CCTTCGCAACTTCGTATTTTGGTTTAAAAAGCAGAATCAACTCTGCTCCCGTTTTAAGAAATTTCTTCAACACCGGAAGCAAAAAGCGGAGCGAAGTAAATGAAAGATCAGCAGTTACAAATTCAATCGGTTGAGGCAGGGACGCTGTGTAAAGAATATTCGTTTTTTCCATGACAACGACACGGGCGTCATGGCGGAGCTTCGGATGCAGCTTTCCCCACCCGACGTCAATGGCATACACGCGTCTTGCGCCGCGCTGGAGCAAAACATCCGTGAAGCCGCCTGTGGCTGCCCCAATATCAACACAAACTTTGCCGGAAACGTCGAGGTCAAAATTTTCAAAGGCCGACGCAAGCTTCGCCCCGCCCCGGCCGACATAAGGCGAAGCTTCCCTTATTCGAAGAGAAACATGAGCGTCAAACTGCTGCGCCGGGGAAACAGCCTTTTGTCCCTCAATAAAGACAAAACCCCCGGTAATCCTCACAAACGCTTCTTCCTTGTCTTTTACAAGCCCGCGCTCAATGAGGATCTCATCCAGTCGCTTTTTTTTCATTTTCCTGCACTACGATCTCTTTTGCTAAAACAATATCCGCCTCTAAAAGATCCTGGTCTAATAACTGAGACGGCAGAATCCACCGCATCTCGTCATGCGCCAAAAGTATCGGCTCACCACCTGCTATGGCGCACCAAAAACTATGAAACCGAAACCTCTTACCGTTATCATACTCATAATCCCAAACAAGAAACGACTTCCGGATGGAAATATCGACGCCGAACTCTTCTTTGATTTCTCTCTCAAGACACTTCTCGGGAGTTTCGGATGATTCCACCTTCCCACCGGGGAATTCCCACTTACCGGGAAAGGCCTTGTGGAGTGGGCGCTTCGCGATTAAAATCCTGCCATTGTCTTCAATAATCGCGGCAGTTACAGAAACATATTCCGAGTTCATAGTTACCTCAAACCGTCATTATTTCTCTCTCTTTTTGCGCCCCCATTTCTTCGATTTTTTTGTTGGTCTCATCAACGAGTTTCTGGACTTGCTCCTTCCCGCGAAAGTGGCTGTCTTTGGAAATCGTCCTTTCCCTTTCAGCTTTGTCGAGTTCTTTGATAACCTCTTCTCTAATTTTTCGTACAACTATCCGCGCTTCTTCCAGCTTTTGACCAAGGAATTTTGTCAACTCCTTCCGTCGCTCCTCTGTCAGAAGCGGAAGTGTTAACCGAATGCCGGCAGAATCGGCAATCGGGTTCATGCCGAGGTTGGACTCGCGAATCGCTTTCTGGATCGGTTCCATTGCTCCTTTGTCCCATGGAGCGATAAAAATTTGGCGCGGCTCGGGCACACTAATGGCCGATACTGCCTTCAAAGGCTGGACGACACCGTAGTATTCCACCTCCAAATCCTCCACGAGCGCTGGCGTCGCACGGCCTGTTCTTAAGCTTGCCACCTCGCCCCTCAGGCGCTCCAGCGCCTCGAGAAGCCGCGGCTTCATTGAATCAATAATCGGCTGAATCATATGGGTTATGATACGGCTTTTAGCTGATGTGTAAACATTGATTCTGCTATACTCTCTACATCATGGAACTCGAAAAGTTGACAGGACCAGCCAGACACGTTATTCAGAATCTCCAAAGGATGCTTTCCATCGCCTGGGAGATGGACCGCCGACTGACGCTTTGGTACTACGGGACAGCCGCTACTGCCGCCGTTACGACGCTCCTGATTAGCGTCGCTTTGAAGTACCTCATCGATGGCCTCGTGCGCACGGAACATTTCACCACCGGCTTCATTCCTGCCGTTATATTGATAGCGCTTGCCGCGCGGTATCTTTTGAGCCTCGCCAGCGAAGTACTGCGTTGGGGCTTGAACAATCTCTACTTTGATTATCTATTTCGCTACAAGCTGCAAAACTATTTATCGTTGACGTTCTACCGAAAAGTTTCCGGCCTTGATATTGCACATCTTGAAGACCCCAAAACTCAAGACTTGATAACCAAAGTCAGGGATACCATGATGTGGCGTCCGGCTGACTTCTTGCGGTTCTTTTCGTATCTGGTGAACGGCCTGGTTGCTTTCATCGCGGCGTTCTTCGTCCTGCTTCCTTTTAGCTGGTGGATCCCGGTGGTCATTTCGCTGTCTGTAATCCCCCTTCTCATTCTCCGAGCTAAATTCGGGAGCATACAGTGGTCCATTTACGGATCGGGAGCACCCGAAGTGAAGAAACTCTGGTACTTTAATTGGATTTTATCGACCAAAACTACCATCCAAGAAATGCGGATCTTCCGGTCGGCGCCCGCGCTGCTCACGCGCGTTAACGAAATTCAGGAGTATCTCTTCCGATTGAATAAAAAACCACTTGACCGATACATCAAGATTTTGATCTGGCCCGGCGTTTTCGAGACGGCCATTCTGGCCGTGATCGCCTACTCCCAACTGCCGAACGTCCTCTCCGGCGCTCTCACTATCGGCAGTTTTACGCTTTTGATTAACATGATGGACAGTCTCCAGGGAAACGCCGAATCGGCCGTGCTCAACTTCGGGGAACTTTATACGAACGGTTTGTACGTAGACCATTATTTTGAGGTCCTCCATCTGAAGCCAATCATCACCGACAAGCGCAATGCCCATACGTTCGAGAAAATCACCCCGCCTCGGATCGAATTTAAAAACGTCTCATTCACCTACCCAAACGGAACTGATGCGCTCAAAGATGTCTCTTTTACCATTGAACCGGGAGAGAACATCGCTCTTGTCGGAGAAAACGGCGCCGGCAAGTCAACCATCATAAAGCTGCTCTGCCGATTTTACGATGCGACCGATGGGACGATCCTCGTGAACGGGGTTAATGTAAAAGACATCAAGCTTTCGCATTGGTATGACTTTTTAGGAACGCTCTTTCAGGACTTTGTGCAATATCATTTCACCGTCCGCGAAAACATTACGCTCGGCGACCCGAATAAGGAAAACGAGAAGGAAATGATTGCCGCAGCAAAAAAATCGGGTGCTTATCAATTCATTGAAAAACTGCCGCAAGGTTTCGACACGGTACTCGGTCGCGAGTTTGAAAACGGCGAGGAGCTTTCGATCGGCCAGTGGCAGAGGCTCGCCATCGCGCGGGCCTTTTACGAAGAGGCGCCGGTATTAATTTTGGATGAACCAACTTCCGCCATTGACGCCGAGGCGGAATACGAGATTTTCACCAATCTTGAGAAAGCCTACAAGAAGAAGACTCTGATTCTCGTCTCCCATCGCTTCTCCACGGTGCGAAATGCCGACACGATTTTTGTTGTAGACAAGGGAAGAATCACAGAGCGCGGCTCCCATGGAGAGCTTATGCAAGCAAACGGCAAATACGCACGGATGTTTTCTACCCAAGCGAAAGGTTACCTTGAAAGGAAGATCATAAATCTTAGTTTCATCTCAATCTCACTATTCCATACACTAACTCATGCCATAGCATGAGTTAGTGTATGGAATAAAAAACTGAAAAGAACAATCGCTGACTCTTTATTTATGGGTTATCCTCTGTTATCGGCCGGCGATGGCGTAAATCACGTTTGAATCCTCGGGGCTTACGCGAAGCATTTTAATGGGCTCCACGGTGGGGAGTTGTAGGATTTGCCAGCGTTCACCAAAATCATCCGAACGGTAAACAGTCGAAGCGGCAGAGACAAAAATTTTTGCAGAATTCCTGGGATCAATAACCACCGCGCGGACCGGAAGAGCAGTCGGCGGAATAATCACCGGGACGGCGCGCCAAATTTTGCCAGAATTTTGCGAGCGCAACACGCCGAACTTTGACCCGGTGTAAATCGTGGAGGTGTTTGACGCGTCCAGCGTTACATCCTGGATCTCACCCGCTCCCTGGAATACCCGATACCCCTCCGAGAGACGGAGCCACGACTCGCCGGCGTTTTCGGTGCGATAGAGTTCACCGCGCGAGGAAACAACATAAAACTCACCATTGTTGATGGGATTTGCAATCAGCCGAACGAGACCGTCGGGAAACCACTTCTCTACATGCCAAGAGTCTCCTCGATCGTCTGATACCAAAAATCCACCCTGTCCGGTGATAAGGTAGACCCTGTTCACTGCCGATGAGTCGGCAGCAACACCAAAAACGCCATACCGCCTGAGTGAGACAATGTAAACCTCATCAAAACTAAGCCCGCCGTCGTTGCTCCGGAAGACTTTGCCGTAATCATCCTGATAGGCAGCAAGGTAGATTACATCAGGATTTCGCGGAGAGATGGATATGTCATAAATTTCTGCGGTGGGTTTCAGATCCCCCTTTGCATCCGTGATGCGTGCCCATGTCTCGCCCCCGGTCTTGGAAACCCAGAGCCCTCCTCCTTTCGTCCCCAAGTAAATAATCCTGGCGTCTTTGGGATGGAAGACAAATGATAAAACATTGCGGGGAAGGCTGGCAGTCAGCTCAGAGCTCCGCACTGCAAGCGACCAGGAGAGCCCCCCGTCAACTGATTTGAAAATGCCGATATTCCGTCCGGTGTCACTGGAGATGCGCGATCCGATGAAGAACGGAATTAAAAACAAAAAAATGAGAAGCGCAATCCCGATGCCAATAAAAATGTATGACAACTTCATACTTCAGAGACTAGCGAATCCGGAGAGATTCATACATATGATATCAACTGCAAGCCGGCGATTCACGTTCATAGTTTCCGAGGCAGCCATGACATCCAGTGCATGAAAGACGTGACGGCTCGACATTGCTGAGTAATCCGGCATCTTCTTCCGATACTGCTTTTGTAAAAGCCGAAGAAGGTAAAAACTGACTTCTTCGCGCGCCTCCGTATTTTCTGCAATTTTCTCGGAAAGCGCCAGCGCTTTGCCGTACGAACCACTCGAAATTTCTTCGGCAAGCCGATACCATTCGGCCTGTCGTTTTCGCGACGCATCGTCTTCCATCATGCGGACAAGTACTCCCGGCCGCCCGAGAGCCAATGCCAGCAATTCCAACGTGGCCCCGGGGACGGATCGAAGCGCATCGTCCGACACAAAGGAAAAGCGAAGACGCAGAAGGCGAGAGGTAATCGTGGGAAGCACGTATGCGGGACGCGAGGAAACAAAAAGAAAAACTGTATTGCGGCCCGGCTCCTCAAGAATTTTTAAAAGCGCATTGGAAGCCTCACGCGAAAGCTTCTCCGCATCAAGAATAAGTACAATCTGCCAGCCCAGCGCAGAGTACGAAAGACGTTTTCTGACTTCACGGATCTCCTCAATGCCGATTTCGTTTTTATCCCTCTCTACTTTTGAAAGAATCGGAAGACCGGGCTGGAGCGTGATGCAGCGCGGCTCCATAAACGCAATAACGTGCAGGCACGCCGCGCACACCCCGCATCCGCCGAAGTGTTTTCCCTCTTCACAAAGAAGAGTCTTCGCAAAACTGAGAGCGGTCATGGTCTTGCCCACATGCCGAGGACCATGCAAAAAATACCCGTGACTTACCGTTCCTCTCTTCCACGACTTCCCCAGGTACTGACGCACGTTTTCATGCCCGAAAACCATATGCTTCACTCTATAACACCGAGGTCTTGAGCTCAAACAAAAGCGCGTTTGACATTATTCAGTATCCACAGTTGACTAAATGTCAAACTCATCGGAAAATAGCTAGTGGGGGGACTTCCCCAAAATTTAACCGGCCCGAAGACGGGTCACAGCGACAGGAGGAAGACTTCTTGTCACAACACCGAACGAAATTACGCAGACTCGGACAGCTCATTTCTACAATCCATTTCCTTTCCCTTAGCTCGTGATGTCACGAGTGCCGGGGAAGCTCCTCTAGGAGGACCTGTAGTTTCTTCATTTCATTGTGGGCGACCCTCTTGTGCCCCGATGTGTTCAGCTTTATTGGAGAAGTACGGCCCTCCTTTTCCTTTTCTGAAAAATTACCAGCCGCAGAACGCTATGGGCGAACTTTTCAATAAATCATTTACAAAATTCTCTCGCCTGACATCTATAAAAAACATCGCCGGGCTCTCGGTCTCGAGAGCCCGGCGTCCGCACCGGAACTGCGTGAACTGTCAGTGCCGGAAAGCCCGAGCGACCTTGTCTGGCAGCATCCAGAGGGTCAAGCCGCGATCGGCGCAATCCTTCTGGACAGCGGCATCGTTGATGGAGCCGCTGGTGGCAAACAGCACCCCGATACCCTCATCCGCGAGAGCGAGGGCGCCGTCGGAGAACGGGAAGAAGCTGTCCCCCGCCGCCACCGTTCCCGTGAGCGCATGACCCGCGAGGCGCGCCTTCATGACCGCGAGCTTTGCGGCGACGACGCGCGACTGCTGGCCGAAACCACCGGCGACGAGATAGGCAACGCCGTCGGCGACGTTCGTGATCACGATGGTGTTGGAGTTCGCCGTCGGCAGAATGGCGTAGGCGAGAATCATGGCATCGGTCTCATCACGCGTGAGATCGCGCCCGATCCGAACCATCCCGGGATGCTTCACGTCGAAGAGAAACTCGACGCTCGGCTGTCCGATGAACCCGCCGATGACCTGCTCGAAGCGCATGCCGCGACATCGCGCGAGATCCACCAGCGCCGGATTCTGGAAGAAGCGGAGCTTGTCCTTCTTCCGGCGTAGGAGCTCAACGGCGTCCGCCGTGAAGCTGGGTGCGGCAAGAACGTCAATCTTCCGACCCTCCTCAGGGGGCATCAGGTGCGTGAAGAGCACTTCGGCCTCCGCGTGTCCGATGGGGAAGTTCACGGCTACGACACCGCCGAGGATCGCATCGCGGTCGCCCGCGATCATCATCCTGAGAACATCCAGACGGTTGTGGCCGATGGCGGCACCACAGGGGTTGCGGTGCTTCCCGGCCACGGCGATAGCGCACTCGCTGTAGTTGTTCGCCTCGAAGGTCACGGCGATCGAGATCGCCGTCTCCATCATGCGGCTGAGGTCGCCGAGGTTGTTGAAACTCGGCGTGGTACCCGCGACGAGCGCGAATTTCTCGAGCGCCAGCGGGTGATCCGATCCGGTTGAGAAGTACCCCGCTGGCTTCTGGTGAGCATTCTCGCCGTACACGCACTCGATCGCGCGCGTCCCGATCATGCCCTCGATCTCGCCGCCGCTCGTGTAGCGGGCGGAGGCGAGGCAGTAGCTGGCGACGACACTCTCAGCCTTAGCCGCGAGATATCGCCGGAGCTTCGCTGCAGGCTCGTAGTTGTCGGCTTCTTCGAGGTCGAGTATCTGAAGCGCAGTGTCGTAGTCCTTCGGATCACAGGCGACGATGCGCCGCCCTTTGGCGCCCGAGCGAGCCATCGTGGGTCCACCGATGTCGGTTTGTTTCAGCACCGACTCGGGTGTCGAGCCATCGCGGGTGATTTCCGCTTCGAGCGGGTAGAAGTTGAGACAGGCCACGTCGATGACGGGAACGCCCATCTGCTCGAGCTCGGCGAGGTCGTTCTCGATCATCTGCGCAAGAAGACCGGCATGGACCTCGCGCGAGAGCGTTTTCACGCGGTCGCCGAGGATCTGCTTCCCGACCATCTCGTCTACATCCCGCTCAGGTATTCCGCCTTCGACAAGAACCTTACGTGTACGGCTGGCGGCCCCGCCCTCTCCTACCCT
>CAZOFN010000008.1:16424-17529 GCA_964579195.1 uncultured Candidatus Saccharibacteria bacterium
CGGAGGACCAGATCTCGTACCCCCTGGCTCCGAGCGCCTGGGCGAACGGCACGATGCCGTCTTTGTTGAAAACCGAGAACACTGCCGCCTTGCGTGCGACCGTAATCGGAGTCGGCTGCATGATACGTCCCCTTCCTGGTAAGTTGTTATTTATTCTGGTGCAGTTAGAAGCACTTGCTTCGTACACCCAGTAGTATCAGATTAGCCTCTAAAGCGCAAAAGCAGTTCCGCCGCGGCGGAACTGCTTTTGCGACATCAGTATATTCAGATATTTTAAGTGCCCGTACGCCACTCGGTAATTTTTCGCAGCTCCGCCTCCGAGACGCGCAGTTTTTCTTCATCATGTTCCGCTCGCGCCTCATCCATATTTTGCTCGACCCGATCCATCGCACCCATCACGATGTCATCACCAATAATCCCAGACTCCCGCAATGCGGATTGCCTCCCAGCCGTATCCTGCCTGGAGCATGTGCTCCACGATCCTTTCGGCAAATAACATCTCGGCCTCATGGTAGTCACGCGCCACTCCGCGGTTAACCAACTCTTGCAATATTTGCGCCTCAGATGCTGCTTCTTCTTTTGTATATCGCCGAAACTGCCTTCGTTGCACAATATACAACTCTCTCCCCTCTTCAAGTAGAAATAAAAATTCTTCTAACTCGGGTATCTCGGTGATCATTTCATCGAGTTCGTTGACCAAAGCTTCTTCATCTCCCGCCTCTTCGCCGCTTCTGATACGCCGCAATGTGTCCTCGACTTCCGTCTTTCTCTCTCTCAGTCCCTCAAGCTGAGCCTTGATAGTTTCAAGATCTCTTTCGATCTCCTCCGGACTCATTGGAATTCTTTCCTCCGACAAATCCCGATACTCGACCGTCCACAGACGAACCATATCCTCCACCGTCAGATTTTCCGGCAGTCGCACATTCTCCGTATTGTCAGGCCGCTCCATGTTCATATATCTCGTACGCTACCACACTGGCTCCCGCAGCAAAACTCAAAAGCTGCTCTGTACAGCAGCTTTTGAGTTTTGGCGCTAAGCGAGCTTCAGCCATTTTCGAACATCCCTCGACTCTGCTCGGGACGAGTACGCAACTCCGTCCAAAGT
>CAZOFN010000009.1:0-298 GCA_964579195.1 uncultured Candidatus Saccharibacteria bacterium
CTCTCTGCTCCCAAGCGAGAGACCTTGCCTCAAGATGCGCGGGGAGGAATCACACACTCACACACGAGGAGGAGTTATGAACCCAAGTCGATTTATCCGCCACATCATTTGGGGGGCAGGGTGGGTCGTGGTCATCATGGCGATTCTAGGTGCGTTCAGTGGGAAGCTGGACGAGTCACGCACCCTCAGTGAGATCGCTATCGCTCTCGGCGTTCTTTCCCTCGGGTCCAATCACTAGCCACCCCCGCACCCGGCACGACGAAGTGCTGCCGCTCGGGTGGCATTTCGTTTTTAGAAA
>CAZOFN010000009.1:328-1807 GCA_964579195.1 uncultured Candidatus Saccharibacteria bacterium
CCAAAAGTACCAAAGGAACCAAAAGCTCATATCTTTTCAGTTCCCTCGGTACATTTGGTGCCTTTGGACCATTTGGCGCCCTTGGTGCTTTTATCCAACTACACGCTCCACCTCCGCCAGGTCCGTAACACCCGCAATGACTTTCAGCATTGCATCATGCCGCATGGTGATCTGCCCCTGCTTGAATGCCGCCACTTTAATGTCCGCTTCTGACGGTTGCTTGATGATTAAATTCTCCATCTCATCGTCAACGAGTATGATCTCGTATACACCGATTCTCCCCTTGTAGCCGGTGCCGTGACACTCGGTGCAGCCGACGGGCCGTGCGACTCGCAACGCGCCGAGTTCCGGGCGCACGATGTTCGCTGGCATACTCTCGAGTTCCTTGATGATGACCGCGAGCTCCTCAGGTTTTGCCGACTCGGTCTTTTTGCACTGTGCGCAGACTTTACGGACGAGGCGTTGCGCCATGGCTACGTTAATGGCCGGCGCGATGATGTTCGGCTTCACGCCAATGTCAATGAGGCGCGGGATGGTGCCGGCGGCGTTATTGGTGTGGAGCGTCGAGAACACGAGGTGACCGGTGAGAGATGCATGCATTGCGGTCTCCGCCGTTTCCTTGTCGCGAATCTCACCAACGAGTATTACATCCGGGTCCTGCCGGAGGATAGCGCGAAGCCCCGACACGAAATCGTACCCCCGTTCCGGCTCGACCTGGGTCTGCTCGATGCCCTCGAGGTGGTATTCAATGGGATCCTCCAGGGTGATGATTTTAATGCCCGGCTCGTGCACATGTTTGATGCAGGCATATAACGTCGTTGTCTTTCCCGAGCCGGTGGGACCGGTGGTGATAATCATGCCATTCGGTTTTCTCAGCTGCCGTCTCAGCTCCTCTTCAACCCACGGCTGCATGCCCAGTTCAGAAAGTGAGACGTTGATTGCCTTAGGATTCAAGATGCGCATGACCACGTTCTCGCCATTGGGTCCCGGCAACGTGGAGACGCGGACTTCAACGTCGCCCTCGTCGGTTTTGATCGTGAAACGGCCGTCTTGTGCCTTGTCCTTTATGTTGACTTTAAGATCAGAGATGAGCTTGATTCTCCCCAGGAGGAACTTAAAAATGTCCGCTTCTACGCTGGCAACCTCGGAGAGGATGCCGTCAATGCGGTAACGAAACCTCACGGATTCTGCTTCCGGTTCGATGTGGACGTCGGAGGCGCCGGTTGCAAGTGAACCCGCAATAAGAAGCTCGAGGAGATCTGAGATGGTCGCGTGCCGCATCTCTCCGATTTTTTGCTTCAAAATATCGAGCGAGGTGATTTCGGTGCGAAACGAAGCGAGGCGCGCTTGAGAGACGTTGATGTGTCCCGCAATATCTGCCAGAGGCTTGGGGATTTCCTCATATGCCTTCCAGACTTTTTCCAATGAGTACTCCGAGGCGAGGAATGTTTGGGGGTCAAACCGACGCTTTTTCAAATT
>CAZOFN010000009.1:1817-4983 GCA_964579195.1 uncultured Candidatus Saccharibacteria bacterium
CCACCAGTTGAATGGGGGCAAGTTGGAGTTTCCTCGCGACCCCCAGCGGAACCAGTTGCAGGGCATCGATCGAAATAGGAACAGTCGAGAGGTCCACGTAACTCATGCCGAGCTTTTCCGCGAGGCGTTTTGCCGCTTCCTCCGCTTCCTCATGGTGGACGTTTGCGAGCTTTTTTAATTGTTTGGATTCTTCGAACTGAATGGTCATACGCAGTCAGGTTGCAGTTTGTAGGTGGTAGGTTCTACTGCAAGCCGCCACCCGCGACCTACAAGCTCGCTTTTAGTGTAACAAAAACAGCCCGCAGCTCATATGAAGCATACGCTCTATGACGTCGCAAGAAGTGGAATCAGTGCATTTTCTGCTGCGATAAATGAGGAGAAGGGTTCGTGAAAAACGAGAAGGTCTCCTTCTATGGAGGCTTCTCTGCTCCGGCGAAGTGCGGTGAGCTCGTGAGCTCTGTGGCTCAAGAGTACTGCGCGTACCTCGCGATGCGTGGGGTCTTGCCAGAGAAGGAGGATTCTTTCAATCCCTCGCAGTTGATTTTCCATGTGCCGTATGGCGCCACCCGTATCATCAGGCGTTGTTTCTGTTGCGGCAAAGTCATCAGCAGTCAGGATAGAGAGGAGAGTTTTTTGCGTTTCCAGCATGCGAGAACGGGCAAGAGCCCGTGCAGCGAGCTGGAGCAAGGGAAAACGCTCGGTGCGGGCGAGGCGCGCCACGATCTGGTCTCGTTTTGCGCCTCGATTCACACACTCGGCGGCGAGGAGGAATGTATGGGACGGAATTGTTTCTTTCCCGAGGTTTCTCGTCTTTTCAAGGATGCCGGCAAGCACCAGCGTCGCTTCCTCCTTGTTCATCGAGCCGGGAGAAATGAGGGAAGCGAGCTGCCAGGCAATTTCCGTGATGGATCCCGCTTTTGTGTCAACCAAATTTACTTCGCCGTGTTTGTCGTTTCGTTCCGAGTCGTCTAGGGCGATAATCGGCGTCTCGAAAAAAAGTCGCGGATTTTTTTGGAAAAGATCTCCCAGAGTGTCCAATGACTCGACGCCGATGGTGACGATGCAGTCGGTTTTGGCGGCGCCCTCCGAGACCGTAACAGCCGAAGCCGGGATCGCCTTTTCCTTCGGAGAGAGAACGATTACGACCGCCCCGTTTTGCTTTTCGTAACGAAGTTCCCCGAGAGGCGTGTCCCTGGTGTTGACCGTTACCAGAAGGTCGCGGCCTTTTGCCGGTGGTTCGGTAAGGGTCGAGATTGGCAGAAACTCCCACCCGTGGGGCGGGCGGATCCCCGACCCGTACGGTTCCTTCCCCGCGCTCCGAAGACGGCGCGAAATCATCTCCGCCGCCGTTATGACGTCAACGGAGGGCGCGGGGGCAAGGACCAGGAAAATTCTGGCCGACTGGTCAGTGATTTTTTTGGCTTGGAGGAGAAGCTCTCTTTCAATAGGCATAGGACATAGGTGCCCCCCGCATCGCTGAGAAGACTGCGGCAGTGCAGAGCATTGAGGCCATCCGTAGCGTACTTTCTGGCCTCCCGCAATACTCTTGACTTTTTGCATTATTTATGCATAATATAGGCACACTGAAAACGGCTTGAAATTTGACATAAAAACCGTCCCTCATAAATGGGATAGGGAGGAACATGCGATGGCGAAAACCGCCGCGGTACTCGCACTCGGGGCAATCTTCGCCCTCATCTTTCTTGGATTTTTTGATGTAATCGAGGGTCAGGAGATCGCCCAGTTCTTTCGGGCGTACGCCTGGCTCCTCGGCTCTGTGATCGTCGGCGCATTCGTCGTCATCGTCGGCATCGCGTTGGATCTCCAGCGCGAGATGCGACGGTCACGGCAGTTCACGCCCTACGTCGGTTTCCCGCCGGAGAGCGGGAGGAAGGAGACGGTGATGAAGCGAATCATCCCGGTTCTCATTCTGGTGTTCACGCTGCCGCTCCTCGCCGCCTGTGCGTCAGGCGGCGCAAGTTCAAGCAGTACGGTCTTCAACCGACCGCCTTCCGCCACTCCGCCGTACCCCGTGGTCGCGAGTCCCCCCGAGGAGGTCAGGAAGCTCTTCTTCGGGAGGCGGGTGGCCCTCGTCGGGTTCTCCGATGAGTACCTCCGCGAGGCCGCCTACGCGTACGTTTCAAGTGTCGGAGGCGAGATCGTCTCCGGCACGCGGAACGTGGATCTCCGGGTTCACGGGAAGATCCGGCAGCAGCGCTTCGACTTCGCCGGTCACGGCCGCGCCACGATTGGCGGCGTGATTGTGGATGCCATCCGCGTCAACGGGCGTCAGGTCTTCGCGCCGCGTCCGACTTCGCGCTGGCGGGCCGAGATCACGGTGAATGAGGTGCTCGGCGCCCGCAGTGAAGCCTTCCGGCTTCACGGCGTCGGCGAGGCGGACTGCTTCGCTGACTCCTCGCGTTCGCGCTACTGCGATGCGGCGAAGCGGGCGGCGGCCTATGCCGCCTTCAACGCCTTCGTCCCGCGGCGAGGCGCCGAGGTGCGCGAACCCGCCACACCGTCGGCATCGCCCGCCCCTGAAGAGCAGAAGGAGTCCCAGGGAGGCGGGGTCGTCATCAGGGTCGAGAAGTAAGTCTTTAGAAGGGGGCCTTTTGTGTCACGCTGTACGTGACTCAGGGCCCCCTTTACGCTTTTTAGAAAGTGATATATAGCGATAGTGAGGAGGTGAGGCTCATGTTTCGACTCCATCGAGCTCTCTCGCTCGTTCTTCTGCTAGCGTTTGCCGGGTGCGGGACGTTCGGCCAGCGCGACCTGGACGCCGCGAAGGGTGCAGTGTACGGAGCTGCCTGTGGTGTCCCGATTGCGGTCGGTGCCGCCACCGGCAATCTGGTGCTCATCATTGCAGGGAGTTTCGCCTGCGTGGGAGCCGCCATCGGGGCGAGCCAGCCCGAGCCGCCGACCCATATCGTCCGAGCCTACGTCGTCGAGCCACCGCCCGAGCGTTTCGAGCTCATCGCTTTCGTCTACGCTGCAGATCCGGTGCTTCTCGGGGCTCTGCAGCAAGGGCTCGAAGAGCGGGGTTGGCGCATCTACCCCTACCGGCCGAGGCCGCGAGAGGTATCGCTCGTCTCCGCTTCGGTCCGCGCCCCCGGTGAGGTCATCGTGCAGATTATCCTACCCGGCGGAACGTGGCTCACCGCCACGG
>CAZOFN010000009.1:4993-17322 GCA_964579195.1 uncultured Candidatus Saccharibacteria bacterium
GATGCGCCGGGAAAGGGCCTCGCTCCACAGGGTCGCGCCGGGCTTCAGCCCCGCGGGCCGGCAGGGGGCGAAACACGCCGTGCGGTCGGCTGCCCGCCACCGCGAGCCCGTTGACGCGCAACGGCCCCATCAGCGCCACGCTGAGCACCAGGTTCACCGCCACGGCCTCCACGGTCGAGAAGGCGCTCTCCCTTCTCATGCGGAGAGTGGCGTAAGAGTTCCCGTCGCCTCGCGGGGAGAAGTCGGTTCGCCGGCGCTCTCCCCGCGAGGTTCTGCTTTGTATAAATTCTTTCTTTGGAATTGAGGGCACAGCTTTGCTACTATGCGGATACTATGAGACGGGGTTTTCATATTGTCTCGAAGACTCAATTGAGAGCGCTCGCGAAAAATGTTTTGTCCCGCATCGCGCGGGGCTGGCGGGCACACCTTATTCTTCTCTCCGGTAACCTCGGGAGCGGTAAGACGACATTTGTGCAAATGGTCGCGAAGCAGCTCGGCGTCCGCGAGCGCGTGCTATCGCCCACTTTTGTTTTTGTGCATGAGCATGAAATTTTCCCAAAGGCGACAAGGGACAAGGGACATGGGACATGGGCATTTAAAAAGTTGATCCACGTAGATGCGTATAGGATTGAAACGAAACGGGATTTCGACGCCATTGGACTTTCCCGTTACACAAAAGACTCTGAAAATTTGGTACTTATCGAATGGGGTGAACGGATACAAAAGTGGCTGCCCGAGCCCGATCTGGTTGTAGAATTTGACCACCACAGGCCGCACTTAAGGAAAGTCAAGGTGGTTTCTAGAATCAAGAAGTAAGGAGCAAGAATCAAGAGTCAAGGTCGAATAAAATTCTTAATTCATGATTCTTGATTCCTGATTCAGAACCTTCCGAAATATACATGGCGAGGAAAGACAACAAAAAATCAGGGACTACAATAAAAATACGATTGCTCGTGTTGCTGGATGCTCATGCCTTGATTCACCGCGCATTTCATGCACTGCCGAATCTCACCAACGCGAAAGGCGAGTCAATGGGGGCCGTGTATGGGTTCGCCACGATCCTCCTTCGCATCCTTGCCGAGCTGAAGCCCGACTACATTGCCGCGGCGTTTGACATGGCAGGTCCCACCTTCCGGCACGTGGCCTATGAGCGTTACAAAGCTCAACGTCCGAAGGCCGACGATACACTGGTCTCACAGTTTTCGCGCGTGCGGCAACTTTGCGAGGCTTTCGGTATCCCGGTGCTTGAAAAAGCCGGATACGAGGCGGATGACGTTATTGGGACCGTTGCCGCAAACCTTACAAAAAATGATAAAGCCTTGAAAATTATCATCGTAACAGGTGACCTCGATACGCTGCAGCTCGTGAACCCCCAGGTGTCGGTTTACACTATGCGAAAGGGGGTCACTGACACGGTTACGTATACGGAAAAGTCTGTGAGGGAGCGATATGGTCTCAGGCCGTCACAGCTCACTGACTTCAAGGGACTTCGCGGCGATCCGTCCGACAATATTCCCGGTGTAAAGGGTATTGGCGAAAAAACGGCCTGTGAGCTTCTCGGGAAGTTCGGCTCTATTGAAAAGCTGTACGCTTCGTTGAAAAAAGCAAACATTTCTGGTGCGATTCGTGAAAAACTCGAATCCCAAAAAGAAGAGGCGCTATTTTCGAAAACTCTGGCAACCATAAACCTCGAGGTTCCGGTGACCCTTTCGCTCTCTCGCGCTATCTGGCGTGGGGCGAAAGATAATAAAAAAGTTGGAGCGTTGCTGCGTGAATTTGGGTTTACTTCCCTCCTCCGGCGGCTTGGGTATTTGGTAGAGGAAGCGGGTGTGTCTCCTTCTTTTGTTACTCCCGGAGGAGAGACATCGCCCCCTATCGTTGAAATTCCACGGACCGCTGATTTTTCGGATGAGCCGAAACTTGGATTCTTTTTTGAAAACGATGTGCTGTACCTTGCAACGTCGCGTCATCTGTACCGCGTGCCCGATGGTCTTATCGGTCAGACGTCAATGAAGCGTGTGCTCGAATATAAGAGAGAGCGAGTATTTTTTGATGAAAAGGAAATTTTGAAGCGTTGCGACTCGCTCTTGGGGCAGCCAGCCGACTTCGATATTTTAATTGCCATTTACCTTCTCCGCGCCGGTGAGCGAAGCTATACCATTGAACGGGCGGCCCGCGAGGCGGGAATCCCCGCCTCCGGTCAGACCGCGTACGAAAAATCTTTCGCGATTGCCGCAGCACTTGAAAAGCGCCTGAAAGAGAGAGCCCTCTGGGATGTATTCCGGCAAATCGAGATGCCGTTAGTTCCGATTTTGGCGGAAATTGAATTGAGAGGCATGCGGATTAACCGAGCCTACTTAAAATCTCTGTCTAAGAAAACTCAGAAAATACTTTCGTCTCTAGAAGAGGAAATTCACCAGCTTGCGGGAAAAATATTTAATATCAACTCGCCGCGTCAGGTTTCTGAGGTGTTGTTTGAGACATTGAAGCTGAATGTGCACGGTATACGAAAAACTGCGGGTGGTGCCGTATCGACCGACGCGGGTGAACTGGCAAAGCTCCGCCATCTTCATCCCGTGATAAGTAAAATCCTGGAGTATCGCGAGGTCTCAAAGCTCCTCGGAACGTACATTGACGCACTGCCGGAACTCGTTGACGCGGGGGGCTTTCTTCACACCACACTCCATCAGACAATGACCTCCACCGGGCGCCTTTCGTCCTCCAACCCCAACCTGCAAAACATTCCTACGCGGACTGAGGTGGGACGCCAAATTCGCAGGGCTTTCGTTGCGCGGGAGGGATATCAGCTTGTTTCATTCGACTACTCGCAAATTGAGTTGCGGGTGGCGGCCGCCATGTCGGGAGATCAAAAGATGCGCCAGGCTTTTCTCGAGGGCGCTGACATTCACACGATGACCGCTATGGAGGTTAACAACCTAAAAACTGCCGCCGAGGTCACACCCGAGATGAGATACGCGGCAAAAGCCTTGAACTTTGGCATCCTCTACGGGATGGGTCCGCGGGCGTTCTCTGAGTCAGCTGGCATCCCATACCCCGATGCACGAAAATTCATGCAGGAGTATTTCAACGACTTCCCGAAGATCAAGGAGTTTATGCAAAGAACGCTTGAGGACGCGCGAAGGAAGGGCTATGTCGAGACCATGCTTGGCCGCCGCCGGTACATTCCTGAAATTAACGCTCCCAACTGGAGGCTTCGGGCCGACGCCGAGCGCATGGCCATGAATGCGCCGATCCAAGGAACGGCCACCGGCGATATTGTGAAGCTCGCCATGATTAAAATTCACGAATACTTAAAGCGACAAGCGACAAGCGACCTGCCTGCGCAGGCAGGTAAGCTACAAGCTGGTCACATCTTGATGCAGGTGCATGATGAGCTACTCTGCGAGATAAAGACTTCAAAAGTCTCAAAAGTTTCGAAAGAAATCAAAGGCTTTATGGAAGAGGTCTATGACATAGGTGTTCCACTCGTGGTCGATGTAAAAGTTGGCGACAACTGGGGCGAAATGAAGAAGCTTGAATCATGAATTAAGAATTATGAATGAGGCTTAATTCTTGATTCTAACCTTATGCCCGAACTTCCTGAAGTCGAGACGGTGGTTCGCGAACTGCGGAGGGGGATCGTCGGAAAGAAAATCAAATCTGCCGAGTCGGATACGCCCCAGCTCTTCGAAACGAGAAGTGTTTTAAAATCCATACACCGACTTTTGGCGGGCGATTCGATTGCCGCAATTGATAGGCGCGGAAAATACATCCTGATACATCTCTCATCCTATAGGATACTGGTTGTGCATCTGAAGATGACGGGACACTTTTTAATAGTGACAAGGGACATGGGACATGGGACAAGTAAAAATTACATACGATTTCGGATGAAATTTACGGATGGAAGTGGGTTGCTGTTTTCGGATGTGAGAAAGTTCGGGAGGATTTGGGTTATGCCCCGGGCGCACCTCGCGGATTTTTTTAGTCGGCGACAGCTCGCCCATGATGCGCTGTCGCCGCAGTGCTCCGAGAAGTATTTGCACGCGCAGCTCTCGCGAGACCGGGCGATAAAAGCGTTGCTTCTTGACCAGTCGTGCGTGGCCGGAATCGGCAACATCTACTCGGATGAGATTCTGTGGGTGGCCCGGATACATCCATTGCGGAAAGGGAGCAATTTAGCCGAAGCTGAAGTCCGGCGGATTTTCCAGGCTATGAGGGATATACTGAAACTGGCCATTAAAACTGGCGGAACGAGCATCCGAAACTATCGGAAACCCTCTGGTCAATACGGCTCGTTCCAAAATCATCGTAGCGTCTATCAGCGCGCCGGGCTTCCGTGCCTCCGATGTGGGGCCCTCATCCAGCGCATCGTTGTTGCCCAGCGCAGTGCTCATTTTTGTCCCAGATGCCAAAGCTAGTCTTTCGCTTCTCCGTGCGGTTATGTTGAAAAAGCTCGGCCATTGGCTTGTCGATTACACCTACCTGTTTCGCGGGGCGATGCATTCGGTGTGGCGGCATGCACCCCCCGAGCACTATCTCGGGTTCGTTGTGCCCCAAAAGAGCCCCGTTGTCTTGCTGCCGGGTATCGGCGCGACGTGGCATTTCATGAGAAGCGTAGGCGATCGCCTGTCACATGAAGGGCACCCCGTCTACGTTATCCAAGAGCTTCGTTTCACGACAGGCGAAGTTGGCGAGCTCGCAAGCATTACGCGCCGCTTCATTGAAACGGAGGACTTAACGGACCTAGTGCTGGTCGGGTACAGTAAAGGCGGACTGATAGGGAAGTACATCTTGGCATTTCTCAATGCCGACAGGCGGGTGAAAAAACTGGTAGCCATAGCGACACCCTTCCAGGGCTCCCGCGCTGCCGGGGCGATTCCTCAGAAAAATCTCAAGGAACTGCACCCTGAGAGCTCAGTGATCCGTCAGCTGAGCGAGGAGCGTACGGCGAATGCACGGATTGTTTCTATCTACGGGGAATGGGATAACCATATTTGGCCGACAGAAAACGCACGGTTGGAGGGCGCAAAAAATATTCAGGTTCCCGTCCGCGGCCACCACAAGATACTTTTTGATAAAGCGGTGTTGGATATTCTCACAAAAGAAGTGGATTCGTAACTTTACGCTTCTACATGATGATCCCGTTAGAAATCTGGCAACAGCCTCAGTGGTTTATTATGCAAGGTGAGTCGAACCTTGTCTCAAGTATAAAGGGTGAATCTTCGCGATTTCTAACGGGATGATTTACTTTCTCTACGGCAGAGATACCTATCGTAGCCGGCAGAAATTGCGGGAGATTGTCTTGGCGTACCGCAAAAAAAATGAGGGGACTTTTGATTTGCAGAGGTTCCTTGCTGACCGCGACGACCCCATGGCGCTTTCCCAAGTGGGCAAAGCTCAATCGCTGTTTCTGAAAAAGAAATTAATCGTCATTGAGCGGCCAAGCGAAGGAGACGAGCCGGCCGCTAAGGCTTTAAAAACCTTTTTGAGGGAAACGGGAAGTGACACAAATATTTTCGTCGTCATCTGGGATGATAAAGGGGAAAAAGACGGCATCGGCGAAATTAAAAAAATCGTTGGGCCTCATGCCGAGAAGATTGTCGAGTACGCTCCCATGACGGTTTTAGAGGCAGAGCGTTGGTTAGGCATTTTTCTTGAGGAGCGAGCCTTGAAACTGCCCGAAAGTATGCGAGCAGCTCTTGTTGCCGCCTATGGCGGTGATACGTGGAAACTTGCCAACGAAACTGAGAAAGTAGCACTTGGCGGCGAGATGGCGGCACTTTTAGGAGAGACAGAGGAGAGGATTTTCTCGCTAACAGACGCATTTTTGGCTGATACCGCGAATGCCCTCAGGGCGCTGCAGCGTGTGCGGCGGAGCGGGATGAGCGACTTTCTCATTTTTGCATCGGTCGTCGGTCATCTGCGAGCACTTTTAATGGTCGCGGACGGCGAGAACAAAGCTTTGCATCCTTTCGTTGTAAAAAAAGCGAAGGAAAAACTCAAAACCATAGGCATTCCCAGGATCAAAGATGCCTATGAAAGATTTTTTGATGAGGATAAGAAAATAAAACTCGGTCTCTCCGACCCGCACACCTCCCTGGTGAACCTCATCTTGTTTTCTTAAGGGACTTGAGTGAGTTTTTATATTGCGCTATAGCGCAATATAAAGAATGTGCCGGTCGGCTACGTATGCGAATAGCAGTATACTTAAAAAAGGTTTTCTATTTGTTTATCGTGCTTTGGAGTAATTTAGCAAGCCGCGACTTCTTTCGTGAGGCCGTGTTTTTTGAAATTACGTTCGTTTTTGCAGCTTTATCGAGAGCTTTATACGCAAGCGAAAGTGCATCTTTAGCCTCTTTTGCCTTTTGGGCGGCAATAAGAGTGCGCACGCGTTTGACGGCCTCCTTAAAGGCTTCTTTCTTTATTAAATTTTGTATATGTCGGCGTTTTGATTGCCTTAACGCCTTTTCTGCTGATTTCGTGACTGGCATGCGGTAACTTCAAAAGGGTATCGCTTCTATAGTGTGGCGTCAAGTTTTCGAATACGGTCTCTAATTCTTGCAGCCAATTCAAAGTTCATGTCTTTGGCGGCTTTTCTCATCTCACGAACGAGGGATTCTCGAAGGCGCTTTTGTGGGCCTTTCATGAGCGAGGGTAACGGTCCTTCTTCCAGTTCTTTTGCTTCTTCGGCGAATGATGCACGAAGCGCTTTTACGATTTGCTTCGGCGTTATGCGATGAGCCTTGTTGTACTCAGCCTGGATTTTTCGGCGGCGATTGGTCTCCTCAGTCGCTCTTTTCATGGAGTCAGTCATGCGATCGGCGTATAAGATGGCGGTCCCATCCAAATGACGAGCCGCCCGGCCGATAATCTGGAGCAACGTCGTTTCGTTCCGGAGGAATCCCTCTTTGTCGGCATCTAAAATTCCGACAAATGAAACTTCGGGAAGATCGAGCCCTTCTCGGAGCAGGTTAACGCCGACAAGCACATCGTACTCGCCCCGACGAAGATCGGTTAAAATATCAGGCCGCTCGAGTGTTTTGATTTCGGAGTGAAGATAGGTCGTTTTTAATCCATCTTCTGAAAGATACTGTGCGACATCTTCGGCGAGACGCTTCGTTAACGCAATGATAAGTGATCGTTCTTTCTTGGCGGCGCGCTTTTTTAGTTCTCCAATCAAATCATGGATTTGATTTTCCGTCGGACGAATTTCGACTTTGGGGTCGAGCAAACCGGTGGGGCGGATAATTTGCTCGACAAGATAGTGCGCTTTGGTCTTTGGACTGTACGAGACTTTTTTCTCGAACTCAGCGGGTGTGGCCGAAACATGAATACTCTGCCCGGCCTTTTCCCTGAATTCTTCGAACCTGAGCGGCCGATTGTCGAGCGCGGAAGGCAGGCGAAAGCCGTATTCGACGAGCGTTTGTTTTCGCGCCTGGTCGCCATGATACATGCCCCGTATCTGGGGGATAGTCACGTGCGATTCATCAATCACCGTCAGAAAGTCCTTGTGATGATAGGTGAAGTAGTCAAGTAATGTATAGGGGGGCTCTCCCGCGCCTCTAAACGCGAGATGGCGCGAATAGTTTTCGATGCCGGCTACATATCCGACTTGTTTCAGCATCTCGATATCAAAGCTCGTCCGCTGCTTGAGCCGCTCGTACTCCAGCACCTTCCCCTCTTTTTTAAACTCCTCCAGCTGTTCCTTCAGCTCATCTTTGATTCGGTCAATGGCGAGAAGCAGTTTTCGTTTTGGCGTCACGAAGTGCTTTGCGGGGAAGACAAGGCATGAATCTTGAATCGTGAATCTTGAATCAAGGTTTGCCTTTCGTGTTTTTATCGCCTCAACTCGGTTACCATTGAATTCCACGAGAATGATATCCTCTCCGGAGGGAAGGTGAACTTCAATTGTATTCTCGCGAACGCGAAAGTTACCTTGTCGCGGATCAATCGGATTTCTTACATACTGAAGAATCGTTAGTTTTCGAGTAAGGTCACGCGGCGAGAGTGCTTGACCCGTCTTGACTTCCACCGCCATGTTTTGGTATTCCTCTGGGTCGCCGATGCCGTAGATGCAGGATACCGAGGCGACGATGACGACGTCGCGGCGTGTTAAAAGGCTCGCCGTCGAGGCGTGCCGCAGTGCGTCAATGGTTTCGTTAATTTTTGCGTCTTTCTCAATGTACGTATCCGTGCGGGGAATGTAGGCCTCTGGTTGGTAGTAGTCGTAATAAGAGACAAAATAGTGCACGGCATTTTCAGGGAAGTACTCCTTGAATTCCTGGTAAAGCTGAGCCGCGAGAGTTTTATTGTGTGAAATCACGAGCGTAGGGCGCTGCACCTGTTCAATGACGTTAGCAACCGAGAATGTCTTGCCGGAGCCGGTAATTCCCAAAAGTGTTTGATCTTTCACGCCCGCGTTTAAGTTGGCGATTATCGTTTCAATTGCCTGCGGTTGGTCTCCCGAAGGCTCGTATGGGGCATGGAGCTTAAACTTATATGGCATACAAATTATTATTTCGAATGAGGCGGTCTCGCCCGCCTGAATCTTGCTCCACAAAATTTAGGCTGGGTCTTCCGAAGGTTCGTAAGATGCTTTCAATTGGAATTTCATAAAAGCAAATTATAGCATATTTTGAGTCGAAAACCAATAGATTTTATAGCATTCATCACGTATACTGACGGTACTTGATTATGATCCCGTTAGAGACCCACTATGTTCTATGTCTACGTACTGAGAAGCCGAAGCAGCGAGAGGCTCTATACGGGATACACAGCAGACTTGCGGAAACGCTTCAGCCGACATACATCAAATACGGGAGGTTAGTTATACGAGGAAGCGGAGCTATATGGAACTTATCTACTACGAAGCGTGTATGAATGAGCAAGATGCGCGAGCAAGGGGGTTATTTCTTAAATCGGGACCAGGGAAGCGCTACCTGAAAAAGAGGCTCGCGCGTTTCCTGTCTCTAACGGGATGATTGCTTCACTTGTTGGAACTCTCATATCGCGTGGAGAGAAGTCAATTGTCCTCGAGGTTGCAGGCGTGGGATACAGCATATTTTTGTCGCAAGACGGGTTATTAAAACTTCCAGAGTTGGGAGCTCAGGTGAAGCTCTACACGCACCAGCACGTTCGTGAGGATGCTCTGGAACTTTATGGCTTCTCACACCCGGCAGAGCTTGAATTTTTTGAGATGCTTATCGGCATTCCCGGCATCGGACCGAAATCCGCCCTCTCTATTTTGGGCGCGGGAGGGCTTGACCAGCTGCGCCGAGCGGTGGCGGCGGGGGACACGGCATATCTCACCAAGGTCTCCGGCGTCGGAAGGAAGACTGCAGAAAAGATAGTTCTCGAGCTGAAAGAGAAGATGGTGGGCCGCGGCGTCTCGGTTTCTGAACATCCTGCGCTTCGCGATGAAGCTGATGCCTTAGACGCGCTGATTTCTCTCGGTTATTCGCGCGATGAAGCGCGCCACGCCCTCGCCGCGGTCCGCGACGACTCGCTTTCCATTGAAAAACGGGTTTCTCAGGCGTTAAAAAAACTTGGCAACAGTAAGTAATGGATATGCCGGAACTTGAGGTAAGGCCGCTCCCCGTAGAGGAACTTAAAGACTTTTCTACACGCACGGAAGATTCTTTTTTGCAATCGCTCGCGTGGGAAGAGGTTCAGAGGCGCTACGGACGCGAGACGCGGCGGGTTTTGGTCGGAACCAATCCGCTGCTTTGCATCAAAAACGATCTTCGTTTCGGCCTCTCGTACTGGTACTCGCCGCGCCCCTTCATTCAGGACGAGGTGGCATTTTTTGAAGCGGCGCGCGTCTTGGCAAAAGAAGCTCTGTTTTTTCGGGTAGAACCAGTCAATGAAGTCCAAAGACTAAAGGTCAAAGTCCAAAAGTCATTTTTCAGCCTTCAGCCTTCAGCCTTCAGCCTTAGTACAAATTTGCAGCCGAAAGAGACGATTTTGATTGATCTCACAAAATCAGAGGAAGAAATGCTCGGCGCGATGCATCCGAAAACCCGTTACAATATTCGCCTGGCAGAGCGACACGGCGTACAAATAGAAACGCGATCGGGCAAAGAAGCGCTCGATTGTTTTTACCGCCTCCTCGGAGACACCGCCGAGCGCGACGGCTTCTCATTGCATCCGAAGGGGTACTACGAATGTTTATTATCCTCAAATTCAGAAGATTTTGAGAATAGATTGTTTTTTGCTCTGCATGGGGGGGAAATTGCAGCGGCCGCGATGGTCAATTTTTATCGCGGTACCGCCACCTATCTCCACGGCGCTTCTAACTATGCATTGCGGAACATTATGGCGCCGTATGTGCTCCATTGGGGAATCATAGAAGACGCCAAGGTGCGGGGTTGCCATACGTACGACTTCGGCGGTATTGATGAGATGCGCTGGCCCGGAATTACCCGCTTTAAGGGCGGTTTCGGCGGCAGCCGCAAAGTATTCCCCGGTGCCCTTGATGTCCCCGGAAAACCTTTCTATTACCAGCTCTATCGGCTTGCTCGCGGCATTCGGCGCGCATGACCATTTCCCCCAAAACACTCGATCATCTGCATAATTGGCTGAGGCTCTTTACGACGCTGTATCTCTTCGCGATCACGTTGGAATTTTTTTCGCTGATTCATGTAGAGTACCCCGTTCTTGAGAACATTCTTGATGCGCTCTCAGAGCCGTATCTTGCGACACTGGGTGTGTACGTTGTTTTGAAAGAAATCCAGAAACGGAAAGAAGGACGCCTTTCGATCTACCACGGAGAACGATTTGTCTGGACGTGGCTTACCCTTCTCTTTCTCACCACAGTCTCTGTTCTCTTTACCGATGCGTATCGCTTTGATACTTCATACCGGTTGATTGTTTCCAATAGTATGGCATCACTCATGATCTATATCGGCTCGAGAATCCATAGGCCATGAAGTGGGAGTCACGGTTTGGAAATTACGCACTATGGATCGGATTCTCTACGTAGTGAAGAAAGTCGTCCCGAAGGCTATGTTCCGGTTTTTGCAGCCTGCGTATCATTGGGTATTGGCACTTGCGGGGGCTATCTGGTATAGGTTCCCTTCGCGTAAGCTGGTGGTCATCGGCGTTACCGGAACAAATGGAAAATCGACAGTGGTAGAAATGCTGCATGAACTATTTTCCCGGGCTGGCTACAAGACTGCCTCCCTTTCCTCAGTGCGATTCAAAATTGGTGAAGATGAAATCGAGAACCGCTTTAAAATGACCATGCCGGGGAGGTTCTTTGTGCAGGGATTTCTCCGGCAGGCGCGGGATGCCGGCGCCACACACGTGATCCTTGAAGTTACCTCCGAAGGCATCAAGCAATTTCGGCATAAGTACATCAGGTTCGCGGCCGCCGTGATGACTAATTTAACGCCCGAGCACATTGAATCGCACGGCGGGTTTGAGAACTATAAAAAAGCTAAAGGTAAGTTGTTCGAGATTCTTGACGGCGCAGGAACTTCTGTCGTCAACTTGGACGATCGCTATGCAGAGTATTTTCTGTCCTTTCCGGCAAAGGAAAAGATCGGATATACACTGAGTGAGGCGAAAGTCCCGCAAAAGGCGAGGCTCGCCCAAGGGCGGCAAACGCCAAAAGTTGTTGCGCCGGCGCGGTATGAAGTTGATGAAAGGGGGATTCGACTGTATTTTCGCGAAGGCTGGGAGGTGTCGGCACCACTAACCGGGAGGTTTAATGCGGAAAACATGATGGCTGCCATCGCGGTTTCTGAGGCGTTTGGGGTGTCTCATGAAACCATGCGCCGGGTTTTTGAAGCATTTAAGGGCGTCGCGGGACGAATGGAGAAGATCCCCGCTCGCGGCTTTGCCGTTATTGTTGATTATGCCTTCACGCCGAATGCCCTTCGTCAGGTGTATGCAACGCTAAAAGAAAACGGAGCGCGGCGCCTCATCTGTGTTCTCGGTGGGACTGGGGGCGGTAGAGACAAGTGGAAACGCACAGTCCTGGGAGAGATCGCGGGCGAGCACTGTGCAGAGGTTTTTGTTACCAACGAGGATCCGTATGATGAAAATCCCCGCCAGATCATGGATGAAGTAAAACGGGGGGTTGAGATGAAAACCAAGCACGTTCGGGTCATTGAAGACCGGCGCGAAGCCATACGAGCGGCAATTTCATTTGCCGGAGAGGGGGATGCTGTCGTTGTTACTGGCAAGGGCTCAGAACCGCTCATGGTGCTTGCGCGCGGGGAAAAAATTTCCTGGGATGATAGGGACGTTGTCCGCGAAGAGTTGAAACGCCTGAATAGGCAGGCAGAATAGAACTATGCCCAGTAGTACAACTTCAGATTCTT
>CAZOFN010000010.1:0-17166 GCA_964579195.1 uncultured Candidatus Saccharibacteria bacterium
TTTCTGATGACTTCAGCAATCCCGCTGTGGGCGCTTTCGTACTGGCGCTGGCTTTTGGCACGCGACTATGCCGTCGCGCTATTTTGGGTCCGGCTGCTTTCCATCGGTTCGCTTTTAATCCCGGTGTTTTACTTTCACTGGGTGACTGCGTTTCTCGATATCGGAAAAGAGAGGCGTTTCTTGCTGCGTTGGGTTTATCTTATTGCGGGCTTGATGCTGCTCTCTTCTTTCAGCGCGCTTTTCGTTGCCGACGTCGGCCCGAGGCTTTCATTCCCGTTCTGGCCCAAACCCGGCGTGTTCTATCTGCCCTATCTTGTGCTGGTCTACTTCGGGCTGGTGGGGTATGGCGTTGTTTTCCTGCTTCGCGCGTATGCCCGCGCTCATGGCTCGCGGAAGGCGCAGATTTTCTACATTCTTTTGGGGACCGTGCTTGGTTTTGGCGGCGGAGCCACGAATTTTTTTCTCTGGTACAATGTCGCGATACCTCCCTACGGCAACATACTGGTCTCGCTCTTCCCGTTTCTCCTCGGCTATGCAATCTTGAAGCATCAGCTCTTCGATGTTCGCGTTATTGCCGCGGAGCTTCTTGTTTTTGCCATCGCGCTCTTCCTTCTCATCCGGGCGCTGGCAGCCGACACGCTTTTTGATCGTGTCGTGGAGTTTGTACTGCTTGGTGTTGTAGGATTTTTTGGCGCAATGCTTGTCAGAAGCATTCAGGCGGAAATCGAAAGCCGCGAAAAAATCACCTCGCTGGCGAATGAGCTGGCGGAGGCCAACAAGGAGCTGAAGCGATTGGATGAGGCTAAGTCTGAATTCATTTCGCTCGCGGGGCATCAGTTGAGAACACCGCTTACCGTAATCAAGGGCTACACCTCAATGGTGCTGGAGGGAACATTCGGAAGTATTGGAGACAAGGCGCGTGACGCACTTGACAAGGTATTCAAGTCTTCAGGACAGCTCGCAACACTGGTGACGGACCTCCTCGACCTTTCCCGCATTGAGGCGGGGCGCATCCGGTATGAGTTCAAGGATTTGAAGCTGGAGGACGTGGTGCACGGTGTCATGCAGGAGCTCGCTGAAACTGCCAAAGCAAAGTCAATTACACTCAATTTCAGGGATGAAAATCCGGCGGGGAGGACAATACTGGCTGATTTCGATAAAATGCACGAGGTCGTAATGAATATCGTGGACAACGCCATCAAGTACTCGGGTCGAGGCACGTCGGTGGATATTCTTTTGCAGGCTCGCGAGCGTGACCGGAAGATGGTACTTTCCGTGGCGGACCATGGCATGGGGATAAAACCGGAGGATATTGTGAAGCTTTTCGTCAAATTTTCCCGGAGCGAAGAGGCCAAGCGAGTACGTCCCGATGGCATGGGGCTTGGCCTCTATCTTGTGAAGAAGATTGTCGAAGACCATAGGGGACAGGCCGCGGTCGAGTCGCCGGGCCTCGGCAAGGGCAGCACGTTTTTCGTGGAGCTTCCAATCTCGTAAGGATGAAGTCTAAAGGCTAAAGTTCAAAGATGGTGAGGCAGTTTAATATTCGCGATCGTTCTTACCAATTTGCGTTAGATTGTATCCAACTCACTAAGTCTTTTCCCAAAAAGACAGAGTCATTTGTCATTGCAAATCAACTCATTCGGTCTGCAACTTCCATAGCTGTGAATCTTTCAGAAGGGCAGGGATCGGTCTCGAGAAGGGAATTTAGTCAATATGCTGCTACAGCAAAAAAGTCTGCAATTGAAACTTTACTCTGGCTCAAATTTTGCAGAGATTTGAATCTGAGTCAGCCTAGTCAAATCAATGACTTGCTAGAAGAATGTGAGGAGCTTGTTCGCATTATCTCCGCGACTGTTTTGAAGGTGAAAAAGTAATATTTTAGCCTTTAGCCTTTAGCCTTTATACTTAACCATATGGATCGAGTGCCAATTAGTGAAGTTGGGGTACATGCCGGCGAGCAGATTACGGTGGCAGGTTTTTGTCAGACTATCCGCAATCAGGGAAGTATTACCTTTATCATGCTCCGCGATGTTTCGGGTGTGATCCAAGTCGTTGTTGTTGGCAAGGAAAATCCCTCGGTTCTTGAAGCGGCTGCAGGCCTTTCGCTGGAGTCGGTTATCGCCGTATCCGGGCTCGCGAAGGCCGAAAAGCAGGCACCGGGGGGGATTGAGGTTGCTGCAGAGAAAATCGAGGTGCTTTCGTTGGCTTCCCCCGAGCTGCCGATACCTGTTCTTGAAAAGGGGGAGGAGAATGAGGCAGAAATTGACAAACGCCTCGACTGGCGTTGGATTGACCTGCGAAAGCCGGAAAAAACTCTTATTTTCAGAGTTGCCACAACGTTTGAGCACGCGTTTCGCGAGTACTGGACAACGAATCGCTACATCGAGATCCACTCGCCGAAGCTGATGAGTTCGCCTTCCGAGTCGGGGGCAGAACTCTTTCGCGTTCAGTACTTTGAGCGTGAAGCTTTTCTTGCCCAGTCGCCGCAGTTCTACAAGCAAATGGCGATGGCTGCCGGTTTTGAGCGAGTTTTTGAAGTCGGCCCGGTATTCCGCGCCGAACACTCGTTTACCTCGCGCCACGCGACGGAGTTCACCGGCTTTGATGCTGAAATTTCCTACATAGACTCATACCGCGACGTGACTCGCGAACTCGCGAAGACCATTCAGTATGCGCTGGGGAGGGTAGAGGCTCGGCACAGGCAGGAGATTTTTGAAATGTATGGGCGCAAGGTTATCATTCCCGATGTTCCGTTTCCGCACCTTACCATGGCGGAGGCGAAGGCTGCCTTGCGAGAGATGGGGGCTGCCTCTTCCGAGGCTGACCTGACGCCGGAGGAGGAGCGAAGAATCTCAGAGTATGTAAAGGAGAAAAAAGGGCACGAGTTTGTCTTTGTTACCGGATATCCCGTTTCGGTACGGCCTTTTTACCATATGCGAAAAGAGGACGAGCCGGGGACAACAGGGAGCTTTGATTTGCTTTGGAACGGGCTTGAAATGGCAACAGGTGCCCAGCGCGAGCACCGGTATGATGTTCTTGTCTCTCAGGCAAAGGAGAAAGGGGTGGGGCTCGACTCAATCCGATTTTATCTTAACTTTTTTAAGTATGGCTGCCCGCCTCATGGGGGATTCGGCATGGGTCCGACGCGGATGCTGATGAAATTGCTAGATATTCCCAACATTCGGGAGGCCACGTACTTGTATCGCGGCGTAAAGCGCCTCGAGCCGTAATGCGTGAAGCGCATTACGCTTATGTATTGTACAAAAAGCGACAGAGATCGAAGCAATAGTTGGGGACTAACGGTATGGCATGTTGAAGCGCTACGTAAAGCAGGAAAAGTTCGAGGGGCCGCTCGATTTGCTGCTTGCCCTTATTGAAAAGCGTGAACTGCAGATTTCCGAGATTTCACTTGCTGCAGTAACTGATGACTATCTCTCGGAGGTGAGGCAAATGGAGGTTGTTGACGGAGAGGCGCTTGCCGAGTTTCTTGTGATTGCGGCTCAACTCATGCTCGTGAAATCCCGCTCGCTGCTGCCGCAGTTCTCACTGACCGATGAGGAAGAGGAGTCAATCGGAGACCTGGAGGCGCGACTTCGCGAATACAAGCGAATACGGGAGCTCGCAAAGGCGTTGAAGGAGCTTGAGCGCCGTGCGTTTCACATTGAGGCGCGGTCAGCCTTCATTGGACTTCCGCAGCTCTTTTACCCGCCGCCCAAATTTCCCCTTTCGAGACTTTCTGAGGTTTTTGGAGCACTCGTAAAAACTCTGCCGCAACTTCCCCAACTCCTTCAAGAGAAGTTGAAAAAAATCATCTCGCTGGAGGAAAAAATCAGAGAGATCCAGGGAAGGCTGGAGCTCGGCTTTCACGAGGGATTTTCGGATCGCGTGAAAAACAGCCGCGAGAAAGTGGAGATGATGGTGTCATTCGGCGCGATTCTAGAGCTCGCGAAGCAGCAGCTTGTTTCGCTGGAACAGGATGATCGCTTCGGCGAGATCAGGATTCGGAAATCTAACGATGAACGCAAAGGCGCATGAGCGATTTAGCGTCAAAAATTGAAAGTATTCTCCTCGTTGCCGGAGACCCTCTGTCCGCCGAGAAAATAGCCAAAGTCGTGAAAAGTTCCCCGTCGGAGGTTGAGGCGGCCCTCCGTGAACTTTCCGGCGAATATGAAACGCGCGGCATCCGCCTGGTGAGCGACGGAAGGGCCTGGCAGTTTGGCACAGCGCCGGAACATACGCCACTCATTGAGGAGCTTGTGAAAAGCGAATTTGGCGAGGAGCTTTCGAAAGCCGCTATCGAGACAATTGCCATCGTCGCCTACAAGGGGCCGATAACGCGTACGGAAGTCGAATATATTCGCGGTGTTAACTCATCGTTCACGATCCGGAATCTCCTGCTTCGCGGGCTTCTCGACCGGGTGGAAAACCCAAAGGATGCACGCTCGTACTTGTACATGGTCAGTATAGAGTTTCTGAAGTATCTGGGAATTACGAGGCGGGAGGAGCTTCCCGAGTGGGAGACGTGGCGCAATTTTGAGGTCCCTCGTGCGTATCCGGATAAGTCCCAATTATGATTTCGCTCGAAAATGAAAACCGGTTCTCTGCGCTGGCGGTGGTAGTGACGTTTGTTGCGAGTCTTGTCGCGAGCTCGATGGTGCTTGTTGCGTGGGAGCGCACCACATCGCGTGCGGGACATGCTGCAGTTCTCCCGGCGGCGGCGAGCCGCGCGTTGCCTAAGGTGCATGCCGATGGGATAACAGCAGAGGCCTTTCTTGTGAAAACGTTGTCAGGAGAGGTCCTCGCGGAACGAAATACGGGAGTCATATACGGGGTAGCCAGTCTTACGAAAATAATGACGGGGCTCCTTGCCCGCGAACACGGCAGCGATGTGGATGTATGGATTACGCCTCGCGTGAAGGAGGTGGTGCCGAAACTGAGCACCGTGCCGGTGGGAGATATTCTCCCGATTTCTTCGGCACTCGCGTTGCTCCTCGTGGAATCGGACAACGACATTGCAGAGGCGATTGCAGATTCGGTGGGTGCTCGCATTGATGCGCGGGTTCCCGAGCCGCGGGATGCCTTCATACGGGCGATGAATAAGAAGGCCATCAGCCTTAGGATGAGTTCGACCCATTTTGACAACCCCAGCGGGCTCGACAGTGGGCTCCAGTACTCGAGCGCGGAGGACTTATTCACGCTAATCCAGTATGTTATAGGGAAATATCCCGACTTCTGGGATGTGACCGCCAATCCCCCGGCAAGCGTAAGAAATCTTTCGGGTGGCGCGCACCGCGTGAAATCATCAAGCCTCTTGCGGGATGAGGAGATTGTCGGTGTAAAAACGGGCCTTAGTGAATTCGCAAAAGGCGCGCTGGTGCTGCTCTATAGGACTCCTTATTTCCCGGAAGACATCGCAATCATTATCCTCCGCTCCAATGACAGGTTTGGCGATGGTGAGCGGCTGGTTGCTGCCATCAGGCGAGCGTTTCGGGGTTCTCTTCAGTAGAACTCACTCAAAGACCCCCTCCGGCCCTGATGCCAGCCGATTCTCCGCCCGGACGAGTGATAAAGGATCTAGCGGGAATTGGCCGTATCTCGAAGAGTTTTGAAGGGAGTTCTGGTATAATGAAAAAAATTTTGCGAGCTCCGTCATTGCACATTCGCATGGAATTGGCTTTTACGTTGTATGAATGATGAGATTCTGGTCCTAAATGTATTCAAAGTGTTCGGGCTTTCGGCGTTTACATTCATTTTTGCAATTGCTTGGACGCCCATCCTCACGAATTTTCTGTATCGCCACAAGATGTGGCGCAAGTCTGCGCGCACGACCGCTGCGGACGGCACGGGCACTCCCATCTTTCACTCGTTGCACAAGGAGAAGGAGGTTTCAACGCCCCGAATGGGCGGCCTCTTGATTTGGATAACCGTTCTTCTCGTCACACTGCTTTTTTGGGCTCTTTCCCAGGGGACAACAAGTTCCATGCTCGACAAGCTGAATTTCCTTTCGCGCAATCAAACATGGCTTCCCCTTATTATGTTTGTGGCCGCGTCCCTTCTTGGCCTTGCTGACGACCTTTTCCAAATTTATGAAAGGGGGAGCTATAAGGGCGGCGGCATAGGACTCACGCGGCGCATTCTTTTTATTTCGGTAATTGCGGCTCTGGGTGCCTACTGGTTTTACTACAAGCTCGACTGGCGGACGATATATATACCCTTTATCGGCGATTTTTATATTGATGGCTGGTATATCCCGCTTTTTATACTGACAACGCTGGCCACATTTTCCGGCGGCGTAATTGACGGGTTGGATGGGCTTTCCGGCGGCGTTTTTGCGACCATGTTCGCGGCGTTTGCCGGCATTGCGTTCTTTCAGGGGCAAATTGACCTTGCGACGCTTTCGGCGGTGATTGCGGGAGGGATTCTGGCGTTCCTCTGGTTTAACATACCTCCAGCCCGCTTTTACATGTCAGAGACCGGAACGATGGGTCTTACGGTAGCACTCACGGTCGTTGCGTTCCTTACCGACTCGGTGGCCGTCCTCCCCGTTATCGGCTTTCTCCTAGTGATTGAGTCCGCGTCGGACATCATTCAGTTCGCATCGAAGCGCTGGCGCGGAAAAAAGGTATTTCTCGTTGCCCCCATTCACCACCATTTTGAGGCAATCGGCTGGCCCTCGTACAAGGTTACCATGCGGTTTTGGGTTGTGGGGGTAGTGTTTGCAGTTATCGGAATGGTGATCGCGCTGATTGGCCGCTAACGCAGGAATCAAGAATCATGAATCAAGAATCAGGCAGAGAATCTAAAACCTTAATTCATAGTTCTTAATTCTTGATTCTCGTTTAGTATGCTCGATATCCTTATAAAAAATGGAACTGTAATTGACGGTAAGGGAACTCCAGGTTTTGTGGCCGATGTAGCGGTGCAGAATGGCCGAATTGAGGAAATTGGCGGTTTGGCGGGCGAACGCGCCAAGGCCGTTATTGACGCAACCGGGCGGTACGTCACGCCGGGTTTTATTGATATCACGAACCATGCGGATGTGACGGCCGCACTGTTTCGCTTTCCGAGCCTCGAAAGCCTTGCACTTCAGGGCATTACCACGATTATCGGGGGAAATTGCGGCACATCGCTTGCTCCCTTGTCGCACCCTGACGTAATACATGCCATCCGCAAATGGTCGGGCGAGATAGTAAACGTCAACTGGTTCTCGGTAGGGGAGTTCCTCGCCGAGGTTGAACAGAAAAAACTCGCTCTTAACTTCGGCACCCTGGTCGGGCATGGCACGCTGCGGCGGGGCATTACAAACGAAGCGCTGCGCCCTCTCTCACTTGAAGAGCTTACCAAATTTAAATTTGTGCTGGGTGAGGCAATGGATGAGGGAGCTCTGGGAATTTCGGCGAATCTTGCCGCAGCACACGAGCGAAATGCTTCTACTGAAGAGATGGTAGATATCGTAAAAGTGGTCGGCGCCAGGGGTGGTGTTTATAAAAGCCACCTTCGGCATGAGGGAAGGGAGCTGATTCCGGCGGTTAATGAGGCTCTCCGTATCGGGGCCGAGGCGGAGACGCCCGTCTCTATATCACACTTGAAGGCCATCGGGCGAAAGGCATGGCCCCATATGAGACAGGTGGTCAGTATGATTGACAACGCGGCAAGAGGCGGCGGGAGGATAATCTACGACGTGAGCCCGTATACCAGGACCGGTTCGCAGCTTCATACGCTGCTGCCGTCATGGGCTCGTGAGGGCGGCTTCCATGCCATGATTGAGCGTCTGAAGGATCCGGCGACGAGACTGAATGTCATTCGTGAGCTCAACTTTTTAACACTTCATTTTGACAGAATCCGTATCGCTGAGGCATCTGACGGCATAAGTCCCGGAAAGACCATCGCAGAAATCGCATCCCGCATGGGTATTGATCCAAACGCAGCTATCATTGAGATTCTCTTGGCCAACCGCGGTCGTGTCTCGATTATCGGAAAGACGCTCGCGCGTAAGAACATTGAAATTGGGATCCGCGGCCGGAATTCCGCTATTTCTTCCAACGGAAGTGCCTATTCGCTGGAAAACCCAGAGATGGCAAATGTTCCTCACCCTCGTTCATTTGGCGCCTTCCCGCATTATTTGCACCGCGCAGTGCGAGACAGCGGCGTTCTTTCATGGGAGGAGGCCTTGCGGAAAATCACCTCGCTTCCGGGTGAGTGTATGCGTATTCCCCGCCGGGGAGTTGTTCAGAAAAACTTTTATGCCGACCTGGTTGTGCTGAACCCACAGACACTTCAGGACCGCGCCACATATAAAAACCCTTGGCGCGCGCCGGTGGGCATTGAGCATGTTTTGGTGAATGGTGTTCCAATTGTCACTGACGGAAAGATTACCAGCGAACGACCCGGCCAGGTAATCCGCAAGACCTAAAACTAAATTTCAAAGCTCAAATGTCAAACAGGATCCAAAGTCTAAATCGAAGATTTAGTTTGAATTTTAGTCATTGATTTGGCATTTGGATTTTGACATTGGGATTTTAGGTTGTCTTTTATGGATATTTTCCGTGGGAAAAAAATAACGGTGATGGGTCTTGGATTGCTTGGCCGGGGGGTGGGGGATGCAAAGTTCTTGGCGGAAAATGGTGCGGAGCTTATTGTTACGGATTTGAAAAGTGAGGCGGAACTCGCACCCAGTCTCGAGGCTCTCAAAGGATTCCCAAATATTACATACGTCCTGGGAGGGCATCGCCTGTCCGACTTTCGCGACCGCGATTTTATTCTGAAAGCGGCAGGCATTCCGCTGGACTCGCCGTTCATTGCAGAGGCAAGAAGGCGCGGCATACCGGTAGAGATGAGCGTTTCGCTCTTTGCGAGACTTACCGAGGCAACATTGATTGGCGTTACTGGCACTCGTGGGAAGTCCACCACCACGCACTTGATTTACGAGATTCTTGCAGCGGCTCATCGGGGAACCGACACTCGCGTGTTTCTCGGCGGGAATGTGCGCGGGGTTGCCACGCTGCCGCTTCTTCCGGAAACCAAGGCGGGGGACTTCGCGGTGCTAGAGCTCGACTCCTGGCAACTGCAGGGGTTTGGAGAGGCTGGCATCAGCCCTCATATAGCCGTCTTTACGACGCTTTTCGCCGACCACCAGAATTACTACAAAGGCAGCATGGATACATACCTTGAAGACAAGGCAAACGTCTTCAATCACCAAGGGGCGGAGGATGTCTTGATTTTAGGCCGGCAGGTGGAACCCGTTATCCGGCAAAGGTATAACGGAATCCGGAGTCGTGTAGTTGCCGCGCCGGCACTGCCGACATCATGGAAATTGTGCATCCCTGGCGAACATAATCGTGAAAATGCGGCGCTGGCGCGAGAGGCGGCACGGCAGTGCGGCGTCGAGGAGAGTATAATTCAATCGGTCCTCCAGACATTCCCCGGCGTGCCCGGCCGTCTCGAACATGTAGCCGACATTGGCGGTGTTTCATTTTACAACGACACCACTGCGACAACGCCGGACGCAGCACTCGCAGGATTGCGGGCCCTTGGTTCGGAGAAAAATATTATTCTCATTATGGGGGGCGCGGATAAATCACTTGATATGTCGGGGTTTCTTTTAGAGCTCCCCGCGTTCTGCAAGGCCGTTTTCGTCCTGCCCGGTACGGGAACCTCTCGCGTTCGACCGCAACTCCAAAAACTGGCCGAAAGCGGTACGCCCGTCTTCTTTGTCTCCTCCATGAGTGATGCAGTAAGCGAGGCACGCGCACATGCTGCTTACAGTGATGTGATACTCCTCTCCCCGGCATTTGCATCATTTGGGCTTTTTCAGAACGAGTTCCAGCGTGGGGATGAATTTATAAACGCAGTTCATGCGCTCGCGCAGCAATAAAGCAATACCGCAGCATGCATAGATCCAAGGTTGTTCTGCGCGAACCGTGGTTCCTCACTGTTCTCGGGATACTCGTTCTCGGGGGGCTCTTTCTGCTTTCCTCGGCTTCGGTTGCCCTTTCGCAGAAGCTCTACGGCAGCGTCTCCTATGTTGCATTCCGGCAGGCGTTTGCACTGCTCCTCGGACTTGCTGCTTTTGTTACGGTGCAGGCGATTCCCTATGGCTTTTGGAAGCGAGCGGCGGCTCCTTTGCTTCTCGTCGCGCTCATCCTTCTCGGCATAGTGCTTCTTCCCACAGTGGGGGTTGAGTTGCATGGTGCCCGCCGCTGGATTGATCTTGGGTCGCTGACATTTCAACCATCCGAGTTCGCCAAACTCGCTGTCGTGCTCGCGCTGGCATGGTGGTTTTCGCGAGCAGGAAGCCGAGCGCGGAGCCTGCAGTACGGCATGCTTCCTTTTCTTGGTATCATGGGAGCAGTGGGTGCCCTTTTAGTTCTCGAACCCGATTTGGGCACACTTGGGGTCATTGTGGGAGCTGCCATGGTTGTCTACTTCGTCGCCGGCGCCCGTTGGGTGGAGGTAGGGACGCTGGTCGTTTGTGGGATTCTCGCTCTCCTTCTTCTTTCCTACATTTCACCCTATCGCGCGGAGCGCCTCATGGTGTTCTTTGTGCGCGACATTGACCCGCAGGGGATCGGCTACCAGGTTCGTCAGGCCTCGATTGCCATAGGCTCCGGGGGGTTTTGGGGAGTCGGGTATGGCGCTTCACAGCAGAAATTTAGCCGGCTGCCCGAGCCGATGGGAGATTCGATTTTTGCCGTAGTGGCCGAGGAGTTCGGGCTTCTGGGCTCCATTGGAGTACTCCTTCTCTTTCTCCTATTACTCTGGCGGGGGATTGTCATTGCGCGCGCCGCCCCCGATGCGTTTTCGAAGTTTGCGGCCATTGGCATCGTCTCATCGGTGGTGCTGCAGGCTTTCATCAATATTGCGGCAATCTCGGGAATCCTTCCACTTACCGGCATTCCGCTGCCGTTCATATCGTACGGTGGCACATCAATAGTGATTACCTTGGCGGGGCTTGGAATTGTCTATCAGATAGCCAAACACTCATAAACGGGAATCAAGAATTATGAATAAAGAATTAAGGGGCGAATACGTTATACATACGTTATACAATAGAGCTTAATTCTTAACCCTTACTTCTAGCGTATGAGAATCTTGTTGACAGGCGGAGGATCGGGGGGACACTTTTTCCCGCTCATTGCGGTTGCCAGGGAGTTGCGGCGCCTTGCGGAAGAAGATAAGATTCTTGACGTTCAGCTCTTTTATCTCGGGCCGAATGACTACGGAAAAGATTTTCTTCTGCGAGAGGATATTGTGTTCAGGCACATTCCAACCGGAAAGGTCAGGCGTTACGCCTCAGCAAGAAACTTCGGCGATTTTTTTCTGACACTCTGGGGGGTGGTGCATGCGCTTTGGCAGGTGTTTGTCATCATGCCGGATGTTGTCTTTTCAAAAGGTGGGTATGGAAGTTTTCCGGCGCTTCTTGCGGCGCGTGTCTTCTTTCTTCCTGTTGTTATTCACGACTCGGATGCGTTTCCCGGCGCCCTTCAGTTTTTTCCAAAGGAGAAAACCGCTGTTGTGGGAAACCCAATCAGGAAGCAGATAATGGGCGGCGTCAAAGAGCGGGCGCGTGAAAATTTTGATATTTTTTCGCAAAAGCCCGTGGTGCTAGTCCTGGGCTCAAGCCAGGGGGCGGAGCCGATTAATCAAATGGTTCTCGACGGGCTTTCCTCGCTTGTTGGTGACTTTGAAGTCATCCATCAATGTGGAGCAGCCCGTTTCGGCGATATGCAGGAACAGGCCAGTGTAATTTTATCCAAGGAGGAGAGGCGCTTTTATCATCTCTTCGGATTTCTCGACGAGGCGCAATATCGGGAGGCGCTGGCTGCCTGTGATGTTGCGGTTTCCCGAGCGTCAGCCGGCTCCATTTTTGAGATTGCCGCATCCGGGAAGCCATCCATCTTGATCCCGCTTCCGCATTCTGCGGGGGACCACCAGCGGGAAAATGCGTATGCGTATGCAAAAGCAACCGGCGCCCTCGTCGTTGAAGAGGAGAACGCCACGTCCAACCTCCTGCATCATACGCTCCTCCGTCTTTTTGCGTCCCCCGACCAGCTTGCGAAAATGGCCGCGGGCGCGGCGACTTTTGCGCGGCCTCTTGCGGCAGAGCTGGTTGCAAAAGAGATTCTTGCCCTTGCTCTCTCTCACCAATAATTTCAATTTATATCATACTGTACAGTATGATATAAACTGTATAGACTAATATTCCGTGTGGGTATGGCGAAGTACTCAAAGAGAACGGCCTTGCGCCAAAGTGAAGCAATTGAACTTATACAGGAGTTTTTTGAGACAGTGGGAACAACTCGCGGAGTAAGCGAGGCTGCAAAGGTTTTTAAGGATTTGGTCTCTCATCAAGAGTTGATAATGATTGCCCGTCGCCTAAAAATTGCAGAGCTCTTGCTTATGGGGAATACTTACGCTGCGGTTCAGCAAAAAACTCATGCAAGTATGCCCACAATCGCGCGTATAAGCGGGTGGCTTCAGACATCTGGAGATGGATTTAGGCTCCTGTATGAGCGCAGAAAGAAAAATAATAAGAATGAAGAGAAAGTAGATGCTCGATCACCGTGGAAAAGCTTTCGGCGGCGTTATCCGATGTACTTTTGGCCCCAACTTCTTCTTGAGGATGTGATGAAGTATTTATCTAAGAAGAAACGAGAAGAAATGCGAGGCATATTGAACGAGTTGAAGCAAAAAGCTGACTTACAGTCGAAATACAGTCATGTGTAATACTTACATACTGTAAAGTATGATAGTTGTTGAGTATGGGGGTTAGGGTACGGATCGCGCCTTCTCCTACCGGATATCTTCACGTCGGCACTGCGCGCGCCGCGCTGTTTAATTTTCTATTTGCCCGACAAAATAACGGTGCGTATATTCTCCGCCTTGAGGATACCGATGTTGAAAGAAGTAAGGCAGAATATGAGGAAAAAATTTATGAATCGCTTGATTGGCTTGGCCTTGTCCCAGATGAGGGCCCTATACAGGGCGGCCCTTTTGCGCCGTATCGCGACAGCGAGCGGAAGGATGACCATCGGGCATCCCTCCACGCGCTGCTTGCTGAGGGCAATGCGTTTTTCTGCTCGCATCCAAGTGATGACAAGGACTACTCGGTTCACTGGTGCGAGTTTCGCGATGGAGGAGGGGATAGTGGTGGCATCATCAGGTTCAAAACTCCCCAGCATCGCGATATCTCCTTTAATGACCTTATTCGGGGGCGTGTCACCATTAATACGGATACGTTCGGCGATTTTTCAATTGCGCGGAACCTCGACTCTCCCCTTTACAACTTTGCCGTCACCGTTGACGACGAAGCGATGAGGATTACGCATGTCATTCGGGGAGAAGATCACATTGCCAACACTCCCAAGCAAATTCTCCTCCAGGAAGCACTCGGATACATATCTCCCCAGTTTGGACACTTGCCGTTGCTCCTCGGAACCGACCGCTCAAAGCTTTCCAAGCGGCACGGTGTAACATCAGTTGTCGAGTTCCGAGAGCAAGGATATTTGCCGGAAGCGCTGGTGAATTTTATTGCTCTTTTGGGATGGAATCCCGGCGACGATCGAGAAATCTTCTCTCTTAATGAGTTGATTAGTCTTTTTTCTTTGGAAAAAGTGCAAAAATCGGGAGCAATCTTTGATGTCGCAAAACTTGACTGGATGAATAGCGAATACATTCGAATGCTTTCGGTGTCGGAGCTTGCCGATCGCCTTATTCCGTTTATGGAGAAGGCTGATCTTAATCCTCGCGGCATTGGACGTGAAAAATTGGAGCAGGTTGTGGCACTGGAGCAGCCGAGACTGAAGACTCTTTCCGAGATAGGGGAGCGGACTTTTTATTTTTTTAAAGAACCCATGTATGATAAAGAGCTATTGCGCTGGAAGGGCATGAGTGATAACGAAGTTAGTGAATCGCTCAAATTCTCTGAAAAAATAATGGAATCAAGAATCAAGAATCAAGAATCAAGGAACGAAATCGAAAAAATATTCCTTCGCACAATAGGAGAAGGGGACAAGGGGAAAATGCTGTGGCCTCTTCGAGTGGCGTTAACGGGTCTTCGTGCTTCTCCGGGGCCCTTTGACATCATTGCAATTCTCGGAGTTGAGGAGACACTCAAGCGAGTCCGGGCTGCAATCAGGTTCTTGGCCAAATAGCCGCTACCCATACTTGTTGAGGCCGCTTCGGAGGCCGCCTCATGCTATACTAAAGCCAGATATGAGCCACGCTCCATTTATAAAGAGCTTGTTTTTGGTTACGCTTTTGGCTCTTTGGCTGTTCCCGGGGGGAGTTATGGCCGAAGAGGAGTCGGTAGAGGAATTACAGCAGCAAATCGAGGAAAAATCGAAGGAGATCCGAGCATTGGAAGAGACCGCCGAACAGTATCGCCAAACTATCGCGACCACTGAGGAGGAGGCAAAGACGCTTGCCGCTGAGGTGAAGCGGGTAAACCAGGCGATCGCAAAACTTCAAAATGACATTCAATTGACCACCAAAAAAATTCAGCGCGCAAGCCTTGAGGTCAAAAGCCTCGCCACAGAAATTTCGAAGGTTGAAAGCGATATAGAAACTCGCCGCCGGCATCTCGCGGAGATGATTCGCGAGCTCTCAATCACGGACAGAGACCAGCCGCTTATCGTATTGCTTCGCGATAACACGCTTTCCAGCTTTTTTAATCGCGTGGAGGCATTGACAACCCTCCATCAGGAAATTTCGCGGATTGTCAGTGAACTGCACACGTTTCGTGCGCAGCTTACGGGGAAAAAGACCGCCTCCGAGGACAAGGTGCGTGAACTCCAACGGTATAACGTCCAGCTGTCGGACAAGCGAAAACTCCAGCAGATCCAGCAGACGGAAAAAAATCGTGTGTTGACGGAAACCAGGAGCCGGGAGCAGGCGTACCGGGAGCTGCTCGCAGAAAATGAAAAGAGACGCAAGGCTCTTGAGGAGGAGATTCTCGAGTTTGAGAATCAGCTGCAGGCAACGATTGACCCTACGTCTCTCCCCAGAAAAATTTCGGGTGTCTTACTCTGGCCCCTTCCGACCGCTTCGAGGTCATTGAATCAGTGCGGCTACAGCGTCTGGGCCTTTCTTACGCAGTGTTTTGGGCTCACGGAATTTGCCCGCGCGGGCGGGTACAGCGGCAAAGGGCACAATGGGATTGACTTGAGGGCGGAGAGTGGGACCGAAATTTATGCGGCAGAAGACGGTGTGGTTCGGGGGACGGGGGATACCGATGCCGCGTGCCGCAAAGCTTCCTACGGCAGATGGATTCTTGTTGACCATACGAACAACCTCGCGACACTTTATGCGCATCTCTCGCTCATTAAAGTAAGCGCCGGCCAACGCGTGTCGCGAGGTGACTTGATAGGCTATTCGGGGCAGACGGGATACGTTACCGGGCCGCATCTTCACTTCTCGGTATTTGCCAAAGGTGCGGTGGAGGTTGGGCAGTTGCGAAGCAGAGTTTGCGGTCGGGTTATGACATTGCCGCTATCTGCTTTTAACGGCTACTTGAATCCCCTTGACTACTTGTAGCACTTTAAACATTTAAACTTTCCAGAGGAGGAGGTATCATTGAAGTAATGTCTCTTTTGCTATTTCGGTCTTGGTGGATAGTCCTCCTTTTTGTTCCTCTCATGGCTCTTTCTCAGGAGCGTTACGCGCCTCTGCCACCCGGTCCTTTGCGGGTTCTCACGGTTGATGAAATTTTCCAGACGCTCGGGGTTTCTGTTACTTCATCTGACGTAACGCGCACCATACAGACTATGGCGAGCGACATCGCTTCTCGATTCCTATCAAGCAGGGGAGGGGCGCTTCTCGATGACATCAAGGCAAAAACCGGCGTTGATTTAGTTGCGTTCATTTCATTTGTCTGGCAAGTCTTTACATATCTCTTTATTCAGATTTACGCGGTTCTTTCAGACATCGCCAACAAATTCGGCGCCCGCTAGTCGCAGGGGAGTGTGGAAAAGCTGAGATATCTTTATATAGCTAACGACGTATAATGTAGGGAATACGAACTTATCGAACACAGTATACTCCAACGAGTAATACCTATGTAGCATCTCTTGCCGCCTTTGTGAAGCGAGAGTTATTCACATCCGCCCCTCACACGTACCCCGCCCCGGCGTGTTATAATTCTACGTATTGAAGTATGGCGTATATCCACAAAGTTATCAGTGTGGGGCGTTCGCGGTGCGTGGTCTTGCCGAAGAATCTTTGCAAAGCGCTTCGGCTGAATCTAGGCGATCATGTTGAGATCACGCTTGCTGCTGGCGGAGTCGTGCACATTCGAAAATTAGAAACGGGCTCACGGCCTGTGTCAGAGTACAAGGGTAGAGGGGACGCATTTAAGAAATATGTCGGAGGAAAATATAAGTGAGATTTCGGTCGATCTGATTGATGCGCCGGGTATCGCCATGCGCTCTGATGTGTATGACGATGACATCACTTCGCTGATGCAGTCGATCCGCGCGAGGGGATTATTGCAGCCCGTCGTCATTCGCAAAGTAGGGGAGCGCTACGAGATGATTGCCGGCCATCGGCGTCTCGTCGCTCACAAACGTCTCGGCCAGTCCGTCATCAAGGCTATCGTTAAAGATGTGGATGAGCGCACCGCGCTCTCGATGCGTGTGCATGAAAACCTGCAGCGCCGCGACGTGGACCCGGTGGACGAGGCGCTTTTTATTTTCGAGGTGATGGCGAAGCTCGACACGAGCCCACGCGACTTCGCGTTGGAGTACGGCCGCAGCGAAAAGTATATTTTGGATCGCATGGAGATCGCGCAGATGCCCGAATACATGCATGATGCGCTCCGCAAAAAAGAAGTCACGCTCGGCGTCGCGCTAGCGCTTGTTCAGATCGAAGACGAGGAGCTGCGCCGCATCTACTTTGACATCTGCCAGCGCGACGGCGCCTCGGTGCTGGTTGCGCAAAATTTCGTCCGTCAATGGCGTGAGCGCGTACTGTCGGTGGCGCCTCCCGCCGATATTGTGCAGACAACGGATACTGGAGAGCGGCGGGAGGCGATGACGACGTGCGAGCGGTGTCAGGTATACTTCCCCATTCGCCTCGCTTCTTATGTGACGGTTCATCGCTTAGGGTGTCCGTCTTCTTAGTCGTGTGCCTCCCCACCCGAGCCCGCCGGCAGGGGGTGTGCCTCACGGC
>CAZOFN010000011.1:0-4158 GCA_964579195.1 uncultured Candidatus Saccharibacteria bacterium
TTTTGGGGCAAGAGATAGATACATTTTCTTCAGTCTACCGGGAAAAAGATTACACTGAGGAGGAGTTTATTGACGCTGTGAACGTCGCAGGCCGTACCAGGCCCCATAAAATCTACCCCGATGCCAAAAACCTCTTTCCCGTTCTAGAGAAGTTAATTCGACATCATGATGAGCCTGTGCGTATGCCTTCCACGTTTTCCCAGTGGCATGTATTTCAGTGTGCGAAAGAAAATGTAACAGTGACGCTCGATGGGCAGGGGGCGGACGAATTGCTGGGCGGGTATCGCTACTATTATCCGTCGTACCTTGCAACGCTCATCCGGGACGGCATGCTGGGAAACCCGCGGAAGCTGAGGCTTGCCTATGAGGCGCGCCGGGACTTGAAGCGGTATGTTGGCTCATCGTACGGCCGTGACACGCTCAAAATGCTGACCCCGGATGTGCTCCTTGAAGTGAAGAGACTCTTTTCTCCGCATACGAGGTGGCAGGAGACTGTGCTTTCGCGTGATTTCGTTGAGCGCGCCGCGCGGCTCTTGCCGGAGACGCCGCGCATGTTTTCGGACCTCTTTACCCAGCATCTCTATGAGACGTTTACCACCACGAATCTTCCCATGGTGCTCGACTTCGAGGATCGCATCAGCATGGCCTTCTCGCTTGAGGCGCGTACCCCGTTTCTCGACTATCGGGTGGTTGAGTTCTGTTTTGGGCTTCCGTATGAGGAGAAGATGCAAGGATACAGGAACAAGGTGATTCTTCGTGAGGCCTTCCGAGACGTCATTCCAGAAAGGGTGTACAACCGCAAGGACAAAAAGGGTTTTCCCACACCGAATGAGCACTGGTTTCGCAATGAACTCCGGGAAGAGCTCGGGGAGATCTTTCACTCAAAATTGCTGAAAGAGCGCGGTATCTTTGACGCTGAAAAAGTCCGGTCACTCTTTGAAAGACACTGCAACGGTGAAAATCATGAGCGAATTCTGTGGCGCGTAATAGCCACTGAACTCTGGATGCGGATGTACTTTGACTAGCATGCGTCCCGTTAGAGACCCACTATGTTCTATGTCTACGTACTGAGAAGCCGAAGCAGCGAGAGGCTCTATACGGGATACACAGCAGACTTGCGGAAACGCTTCAGCCGACATACATCAAATACGGGAGGTTAGTTATACGAGGAAGCGGAGCTATATGGAACTTATCTACTACGAAGCGTGTATGAATGAGCAAGATGCGCGAGCAAGGGGGTTATTTCTTAAATCGGGACCAGGGAAGCGCTACCTGAAAAAGAGGCTCGCGCGTTTCCTGTCTCTAACGGGATGCGCCTTTTCGTTGTGACAAAGAATTATCCCGCAGGATATGGGATCGGCGGCGCTGAGGTGCAGGCGTATTTCCTTGCAAAATACTTGCGGGACTTTGGCTGGGAGACACATTACGTCGCACTCCAGCGGTTAAAGTCCCAGGCAAGTGTGCAAAGCGAGCCTTTCCCCATCCATTTTCTTGGAGAAGAGGGGAATCCGCTTTTACGGAGCTTTGTCAATTACTGGAATCTTTTGCGTGACCGACGTCCCGATGTCTGTTACGTTCGCGATTTTGACTACCTCTTTCCACTCTGGGTTTTTAATGCGTTCCGTGGAATCAAAACAGTGTTCAACACCACGCATGAGAACAACTTGCAATGGTACATCGGTTGGCATGGCTGGAAAGCTACGCTATTGCATCTTTTGGCTCGCGTCACGCTCCATTTTGTTTCCGTTGTCACAAACAACACTGAACACGCACGATTTCTTGGTAAAAAAGGAATACGGGCTCTTGCAATTTTGAACTCTATGGAGGATCGATACCGTTCTGACATTGAAAAGATGCAGCGTATAGTCTGGGTTGCCAATATAAAGCCGCGGAAACGGCCGGAGCTCTTTCTTTCCCTCGCGCGCGATTTTACCAACTCGGCGTACGAATTCGTGATGATAGGCAACATCCAAATGAGTGCCATACGTTATCAGAAACTCATTTGGGGGACGACACAGGCCAATCCGAAATTTCGCCACGTGGGAGGAAAATCCCGTGAGGAAGTGGATGAGGTACTTGCAGGGTCTCAAATTTTTGTATCAACCTGCGAACCTGAGGGATTTCCAAACAATATAATTCAAGCATGTCTCGCAAAGTGCGCTATTATTAGCTTCGATTATGATCCAGACTCTGTATTCTCTCGGAATGATATCGGCATTGTACCGAAGACATATGAAGCGATGAGGGTGGCACTTGAGCGCCTCATGGGAGACCAAATATTTCGCAAGGAGCTTGGGCGTAAAGCCAGAGCATATGCGCTTGCCAACCACTCTCCTGCAACTAATATCAGAAAATTTCATGAATATTTTTCGAATCTCGTAGGTGTGAAAACACGATGATGAAAGCTGGGATGGAGGAGCGTAGGGGGCTTGGACGGCTCATTGCCCGCGGTGTTATTTCCTCCGGAGGAAGCAATATTCTTCTACGTGGACTTGAAGTATTGACGGCGCTTCTCATTCTGCGGTGGCTTTCGCTGTATGAGTATGGCATCTATCAGCTTGCGCTTTCCACGTTTGAACTAATGGCAGGTTTTTTCTTCTCCGGCCTTGCAAGTGTCGTGATGGCTGACGTATCGAGGGAAGTGGCTGGCAAAGGAAAAGAGAGTGCTCTTTTTTCTGCATATGCGTACAGCCAGGTTTTACTCGGAATTCTTCTTTGGGCAGTTCTTTTTTTTGGCGCAGATTTGTTTTCCTATCTAGTCGCGGGGAATACCGCATTACTTAAACTTGCATCATTCCTTTTTCTCATTTCTCCTTTCGAGAATCTTTTGAAGTTGGGCCTTTCCGTTTATCTTCAGTTTTTTCTATTGGGTTTTTACAAAATCAGCTTTGTGCTTATTCGGCTTGCCGTTCTCGTTTTCCTCTTTTTCTTCATTGGTAACGTATCTGCGGCGGGAGTCGTGGTAAGCACTATAGCTGCTTCAGTGACTTCGGTGATTCTCGTGCTGCCGCTCGCACATGCAATGACGTTGGTTCGACTTCTTTCCCCTCAAACAGCTGTCCGGGAAGTAAAAAAATTGATTGTCGGTGAGGGTAAATGGAGCATAGCCAATGATTTTTTAGGGAACATTGGATCTTCAGTGAGGCCTTTTATTATTCGCACGTTGGTGGGAGTCGAGGCGGTGGCGGTATTCACGGTAGCGCACAACTTGGCAGGGTATCTCGGCTCCATCTTTCCGCTCCGCGACGTGCTCGCCCCAATCTTTCCTCGGGAAGTACACAACCCAAAGATCCTTGCCGATGCCTTAAACCGAATTCTCAAGTATTCAACACTTGCATTTCTTTCCCTTGCAGTCGCGGGGGTGGTAGCTGTTCCAGTGCTCGTTTTACTCTTCTTTCCCAAGTACGCTCCATCACTTCCGTTGTTTTATCTTTATCTCGTTGGCATGCCTTTTTGGGGCATACGGCTTGCTGCAACTCCGCTTTTTGCCGCTTTGAGGGCGCAAAGGATGCTTTTTATTATTAGTGCGTATCGAACGGCACTTACGTTTGTTCTTGGCGTGACCCTCGTTTCTGTTTTCGGCCTCTGGGGTGCTGCTCTTGAGGCCTCACTCGGTTTAACCCTGATTTTGATTCCTGCCTATTTTCGGGCAATGCAAAACGTGCTTCCCGACTGGCGACCGGTGGCACGGGAGCTATTCTGGTTTGACGCTGCGGATCGGGAGGTGATGGGGAGAATTCTTGCAAAACTCAGGCAGCGCGCTTTTGGATGATGTAGTCCTCAATGACAAGGTAGTCCATCTCTGTTGCGAGGAAGCATTTGAGCGCATCGTTGGGTGTCTCAATAATGGGGTCCCCCGCGAGATTGTAGGAGGTATTTAAAAGCATCGGGACGCCGGTCAGTTTTTCAAATTCCTCTACCAGTTCGTAGTAGCGCCCATTTACCGTGCGTGTGACAGACTGAATTCTGCAAGTGCCGTCAATGTGAACAATCGAGGGAACAAGCTCGCGCTTTTCTTTTTTCACGGGTGCCGCGAGGAGCATAAAGGGGCTTTCTTCGTCGAGTTCGAACCATTCTGACATCTTCTCGCGAAGCACGACGGCCGCAAACGGCCGCCAGGATTCCCGATGCTTTACACGGCGATTCAAGATGTCTTTT
>CAZOFN010000011.1:4168-7752 GCA_964579195.1 uncultured Candidatus Saccharibacteria bacterium
GATGTCTTTCATGTCCGCCGGGCGGGTGTCGCAAATAATGGAGCGATTGCCGAGGGCCCGCGGTCCATATTCGGCACCCCCCTGGAACCAGCCGATTATTTTCCTGTCTGCAACAAGTGCCGCCGCATCTTTGGCGACATAGGTACTCTTTTTATACTCAATCTGGCGCTCAACTTCTCTCAGTGCAGCCTGGATGTCCGCTTCAGAGTATGTACGCCCTAGTGCTGCATGCTCCATGTTCCAGAATCGGGGGCGCCCCAAAATCATGTGCCAGCCGTACAATGCGCACCCCAAAGGAATGCCGGTATCTGAGCATCCTGGTTGGATGAAAATACGGCGAAACCCCGCACGGTCAAGAAAATTTTTATTCGCATCAATGTTGAGTCCTACACCGCCCGCGATGCAAAGGTTCTCCAAGCCGGTAATGGATTTTAACTTCTGTCCCCAGCCTACCGCTACCTCTTCCAGTACCTTCTGGGCGGCAGAGGCTACCGAGGCGTAGTAATCGTCAGGGAGCTTTTCACCATTTCTAGGAGGACGGGGGAGTTTAATCTCAGGGAAGACGTGGGGCTCATTTCGCTTTTTCGAAAACAGCGCCCTCAATTTACTACGCATCACATTGCGGGTAACCTCAATAAGCTTTGCGGCTGACTTTCCCTGAATGCGTGAGGCGATAGAGCGTGGAGGGTACGTAATACGTGGGTTGCAGACGATGTGCCCCTCCCGTTCGGCAAACCAGTGTTCCTTCGGAAACTGCCTGAGGATTGAGTCATTTCCATACGGCGCGAGACCCATCATCTTCCCCTCATTGTACTTTCCGAGGCCGATGTAGCGTTCTGAAATGAAAGAATAGAGCTTGCCAATACCGAAGGTATAGGGAAAAATCTTTCCCTCCCGCACATGAAGCGTTTTCTGGATCTGGACAAATGTGTTACCTTCTCCTCGGTATAATGTCTCTGTCTCTGTTGCGGCAACTCCGAGGTGTGTATGAAACTTTTCTCCCGCACCGTCGTAAACAAGAATCGCCGCTTTGTCAAACGGCGAGCAAAAAAAGGCCGATGCCGCGTGGGCATCATGGTGATTAATCACGGCAACTTCCGCATTTCGGAATGCGCTCCCCGTGTTTTCCCGAAACCGTTGCTTCATGGGGGCCGCTTCTTTGGTGTCGATCTGGTCGATAACAACGAGTTCCACCTCCTCGGATTTTACATTGAGGGCATCAAGGCAGTACTGGATAGCGAGCTGCGGGAACATATTGTGCGAATGCTTCACACGGTTCAGACGTTCTTCAGCAATCGCTATCACTTTTCCGTCAGCAATGAGCGCTGCGCCGGTATCGTGCCCCGCAATCTTTACGCCAAGTACGCGCATAACAGCTTCCAATCTATGTGAGAACCGCCCTTTATTCAAGCAATGCGGTATCTATAAAGCTTTTTAACTTCGTGTTACCATGCTCTAAATGGAAAAGCAACTGCAACTTTCGGTGGTAATTCTTTGCTATCGGGCAGAGGATTTTGTGAGGGTTTTTGTCTCACGGATGAAAGAGACAGTCGAAAAGCTTGGCGTCTCATACGAACTTGTTCTTGTCGCAAATTATCACAGCGGACGGGTCCCCCCCGACCGGACGCCCGAGGTTGCAAAAGAGCTTGCGAAAGCTGATCCCCGGATTGTTGTAGTGGCAAAGCCCAAAAAGGGCATGATGGGCTGGGATATGCGAAGCGGCCTTGATGCCGCAATGGGGGAAGTTGTCGCGGTGATTGATGGCGACGGTCAGATGCCTCCCGAGGACGTGGTGCGGGTTTACCAGAAGTTGACGAGTGCTTCGTATGACATGGCAAAGACGTATCGTGAAGCGCGCGGCGATGGGTTTATTCGCCGCATCATTTCGGTAACGTACAACTTGCTCCTCATGGTCCTTTTCCCGAAAGTTCGGGTGCGGGACGCCAATTCCAAGCCAAAAATCTTTACGCAGTCAGCTCTCCGAAGGCTGCAACTAACTTCGAGTAGCTGGTTCATTGACGCTGAGATTGTCATACAGGCGAGCGAGCTCGGGTTTTCCATTGGTGAGGTGCCGACGATTTTTCATTCGAATCCAAATCGAACCTCCTTTATACGGGCATCCTCGGTTATAGAGTTCTTTTTTGACCTCATCATATATCGGATAAAGACGCTATGGCAGAAAATAGTTCCAAGGTCTGTCTAGTCACCGGCGGAACGGGATTGCTCGGTAAAAGAATTATCGAGAAGCTTGGGGAGACATCAGGCTACCATGTTCGCGCGCTTACTCGGCGGAAGCAAAACTTCCATCCGAACGTTGAGTGGGTAGAGGGGACGCTGGAGGATGTAGGTACTCTCGAGAAGGCCGTGCACGGCGTAGAGCTCGTGTTGCATGCGGCGGGCGTTACCCACGCCGACGATGCGGCCTCTTACTTCCGCGTCAACACCGCCGGGACAAAGAATCTAGTGGATGCCTCAAAAGAAGCTGGAGTGAAGCGCTTTATTTACGTCAGTACGCGTGCGGCATATCCGACCTGTGGCGCATACGGTGAGTCGAAGCGTCGGGCGGAGTTGTACGTGAAGGAGTCGGGTATCCCTTACGTGATTTTTAGGCCGGCTGAAATTGTCGGAGGTGGCCGGGAGGGGGTAGAAATGCTTGTGCGGCTCGTAAAGGCTCTACCATTGGTGCCGTACCCGGCTGGCGATATTCGCCTAAGTCCGGTTCTCGTTGATGATGTAGTGAGTGCCGTGATTCGTGCAGTAGGCGACAGAAGCCTCCAGGGGAAGGAGTACACGTTGTCGGGTCAATCATATTCCTTGCGAGTACTGCTTGGTCGCATGGCCGAGCATATGGGAAAGCGTCGCTTGTTTATTCCTGTGCCCCTCGACCTCTTATCCATTTTTTCCTCAATCGCTCGATTTTTCGGAATTAGTCTCTTAGTAAGGGATCAATTTCTTCGTCTTACATGCAAAAAAGATGAAGATTATACTCTCGCATATCACGATCTGGGATATTCACCGCGGGAAATCTTTGGTAGGGAAAAAGAGTGACATGACGTTCTTTTTTCCTTATAATTGCCGCGCACAATAATCCCGTTAGAGACCACATCGAAACTCTGTGATTAAGATGACAAGCCAAAGCAATATGAGACAGTCAGTGGTTATTCAAAGTAACTTCTGGAAATGCCGTACTCTGTATTTCCTATCTCTAACGGGATGAAAGTTGCAATTATTGGTGGGGGGTATGCAGGCCTCGGAGCTCTCTGGGAGCTGGTTCAGAGAGGTCACTCTGTGACACTCTTTGAGAAAAGTTCGGGCCTCGGGGGCCTTGCCGGGACAATGAATATTGGGGGCGCAGAACTTGAAAATTTTTATCATCATCTCTTTCCCACATATTATGACTTCTTTGAGGTAACGAAGGAGCTTGGTGTTCGTGATACCATTTTTTTTAAGAGAGCCAAGATGGGTATCTACTATGGCGGCAGGGTATACCCCTTCAGCGGCCCGTTGGATCTTCTGCGCTTTCAGCCCCTTAGTTTTTTAGAAAAGGCGAAAACGGGGTTCTTGCTTCTCTGGATGAAGCTTGT
>CAZOFN010000011.1:7762-16123 GCA_964579195.1 uncultured Candidatus Saccharibacteria bacterium
CCATGCGCGACGCCGGCGCCGATCTGGTGATCCTGGAGAAGTCGGTGATCGAGATGTGCCTCGGCCAGAAGGGCGAGAAGCCCGAGGCGGCCTGGCTGGTGCAGCTCACGGAGCGGGTCGGCGCGGACTTCATTGTGTTCGAGGCCGAGGCCGTCGCCCACCACGCCTGGCTCGTCAAGCACTTCGGCCTGAAGATTTACCAGGTACTTTGGGAGCCTCTTCTTGCCGCGAAGTTCGGCCGGCATTTGAAGACAGTCGGCATGGCTTGGTTTTGGTCGCGAATCTATGAGCGTCCGCAGAAATTCGGCTATTTTACGGGAAGTTTCAAAACTCTGACCTCAGCCCTTGAACGGCGTCTAAATGAGCGCGGCGCTGTCATTCATCTTTCTACGGCTGTGGCCGGGCTTCAACCGGTTGGCAGTCAAATGGCAGTTATCACAGACTCGCAAAGAGAGGTATTCGACAAGGTTATTATCGCGGCACCTCCCGAGCCCTTTCTGCGTATCGCCGGGCCGCACCTTCCTTGCGATTTCGCGGAGCGCATTGCAAAACTTCAGTACGTCGGTACCGTATGCGCGGTGCTTGTTCTCTCGCGGCCGTTCTCCGAGTACTACTGGTTAAATATTAACGACTCTACCTCGCCATTTCTTGCACTCATAGAACAAACAAACTTTGTTGCCCCAGAGGTGTACGGAGGGAAGCACATTGTCTATCTTTCACGGTATATTGACCCGGCGGAGGATTTTTACCGGCTGCCCGAGGATGCAATCTGGGATTCATTTCTTCCGTGGGTGAAGAAAATTAATCCGGAATTTTCCGAAAATTGGATTCTGGAGAAGCATCTTTTTCGCGCTCCGTTTACCCAACCGGTAATTCCTCCCGCCTACGGGAAGATCCGGCCTCCATATAAAACGCCACTTGCCTCACTCTGGTGGGTTTCCATGTCGCACATTTATCCATGGGACCGGGGAACAGATCACAGTTTTCATGCGGGGCGCGAGTTGGTGCGTGAAATGCTGGAGGGGGCTCGCGCAGTATGATGGCAAGGCACAGGCACTTTCTTCCGGTCACGGTTCTTATTCTCCTCATTGGGTTTGCATTTTCCCCGGCGCTCTTTGGCGGAAGAGTACTTTTCGATTCAGATACGCTGACCTATGATTATCCGCTCTTTCTCCTATTCTCCGAGGCCTTGCATGATGGTCAAACGCTTCAGTGGAATCCTTACTATTTGATGGGATACCCGTCGGAGGTCTCTCCCGTGGGAGGTTCTTTCGATCGGATAAATCAGACGCTGACAAGCATCACCGGCAATCCGTTGCTTTCATACCATCTGCGGATGGCTGGCATGGCGATTGTGGGAGTGATATTCGCCTATTGTTTCGGAATTGAGGCGGGACTCAGCCGGGCGGCCTCGTTCATCCTCGCGGCCGCGTATTTCACTGGCCAGACACTCGCTGTGTTTTCGAGCGCTCTCGTAAATGCCGGCGCATTCTTTGTTTTGCCGATGTTTCTCTGGCTTATCCTCTCTTTCCGGAAGGGCAAGTCATTTGTCGTTATATGGATAGCTGGTTCGACGCTGCTCTTTTGGGGAATACTGGGGGGCTTCACGCAAACGGTGTTCTACTCGGTGGTAATTGCATTGGGATATGCTCTCTACGTTGACATTCTCACTCATCATGCAAATCTCCTGGTTCGTTTTCGTGCGACGCTTGGACTGATTCTTGTAAGTGGAACAGCGGCAGTCGCTGCCTTTCCCTTTCTTCTCGACACGATCTACTTTCGTGAAATTACCCTACGTACCGCCGGATTCGGACTTTCCCGTATTGACGGCCTTCTCGCTGGTGACTTGATAACATTTGTTCTCCCCGACTATTTGCGACTCCCTTTCCTTACTTCGAACCTGAATCTTGGGCTTTACATTGGCGGACTTCCGATACTCTTTGCGCTATTCTCTCTTTTCTGGTTTCGTGACAGGGCTATTCTTTTTTTTCTCGGAGGCTATACCGTCATTCTCCTTTTACTCGTGGAACCTTTGGGCATATCGCGACTCATACAGCACCTTCCTGTTTTTTCTTCATTTCATACGCTGAGGCGCTGGCTTCTTCCGGGTGTCTTTCTCCTCGCTTCACTGGCGGCATTCGGGTTTGAGCGATTGCGCCTTGCCTACCGCGGGACAGGAAAAATTTCACAGTTTTATGTATACATTGTTTCGACCATCGCAGTACTTGTTTCTCTTATTGCCGTTGGGTTCAATATTTTGCTTTCCCGATATGCTCTTAGCGGCTCTTTCTGGCAAGAGAAAATTCCGGATCTATTCTTTGGCGTTCTCGGGGAAAATCCCGCAATCCTTGCAAGCGAGCACTATCGGGACGTTTTTACGAGTTCGTTGAGTCAAGTTGCCTCTTCATTTTCACTAAAAAATTGGGAATTTGCTTTGCCGCTGTTTCTTCTGGTCTTGGGGGCCCTACTGATTGTTTCTTACGCCCGAAAGTATATCAGCGAAATGCAGTTTACGGGCGCTGCAGTCTCTCTTGTGGTGTTCAACTTTATAGCAGTTTTCGGGGCCCAGTTTAATGACTACATTCCGAGAGAAGAGTATCTTATAAAACCGAGGGTTGCTGAGGCCATTCTTACAGACGGAGGCAAGGGGCGGCTCATATCATTCCTCACGGGCGAAGCACTTTTTCGGGAAGTACAGTCAGGGCGGGTTCTCACCCCAGAGGAAAACTTTACGTTTTCCCGCGAGTTGCTTTTTCCCAATCTCAACATGGTTCACCATATTCCGAGGGCTGATGGATACGAACCATTTATTGCAAGAAGGCAGCACCATGTGTGGCGAACAGTCGTTGCCAACGAGGACTTTGTGGCCGGTGCGGGTAGCGACTGGGCGGCCGCCCTCGATGAAAAAAAGCGAACATTTCTTGAACTGCTTCCGCTGCTTTCGTCATATGGTGTCGAGTACGTTCTTTCCGGCTATTCGCTTGAGAGCCCGCATCTTGCAGAGCTCCCTGTGCCATTTCAAGGCTCAGAGTTTCAGCCTTTTCTCTATCGAAATACTGCAGTCAGACCTTATGTTTTTATTCCCCAGTCAGTAAATATAGTTAGCGAATGGGACGACACGTTGTTTACCCAAATCAGTAGGGAAGAGAACCTCGCCGTGATAGAGTGTACGGCATGCCAAAGTGAGATGCATGATGGTGGGGGAGAAATTCGGGAGTTACGGCAGGAAATTGGGTATAGTGAGTTTAATGTGATGACGGAGAAAGGGGCATGGGTTCTCGTGTCAGTCTCACACCTCCCTGGGTGGGGGGCTCGCATTGACGGTGAGGTTGCCCCCATACACGCCGCTAATTACTTACTACAGGCAGTGTATGTACCGAAAGGCATCCACAAAGTCGCATTTTCGTACCGGCCTATTGGATGGGGGAAAGCGCTGAAAGATCTATGGCGGGATTAAAACTTTTTGTTACCGGCGGGGCTGGATTCATCGGAAGTAACTTTATCCTCTACTGGATGCGCCATCATCCTGAGGATGAGCTCGTTAACTTTGACCTCCTTACATACGCAGGCAATCTCTTCAACCTGAAGGCGGTGGAGAGCGATGCGCGTTACCGCTTCGTACACGGGGATATTTGTGATCCGACTTTGGTGAAAGCCGCTATGGAGCTCTGTGACGTAGTGGTGCATTTTGCGGCCGAGTCGCACGTTGACCGCTCAATTATGGATGCGCTGCCCTTTGTCCGAACCAATGTATTGGGGACCCAAGTTTTGCTTGACGCTGTGATGCACACCGGCGTCAAAAAGTTTGTCCATATCTCCACTGATGAGGTTTTTGGCTCACTCGACCTGGACGACTCAAGGAAGTTCAATGAACATTCAGCGTACGCCCCGCGCAATCCCTACTCAGCCTCGAAAGCTGGCGGGGACATGCTGGTGCGTTCCTATGGGGCCACATTTGGTCTTCCCTATGTGATTATCAACTGTGGCAACAACTACGGCCCCCGTCAATTTCCTGAGAAGTTCGTTCCTTTGATGATTGTGAATGCGTTGGAAAATAAACCAGTGCCGGTATATGGGGATGGCAAGTATGTTCGTGACTGGGTGTACGTAGAAGACCATTGCGCGGCAATCGAAGCGATTATTCTCTCGGATAAAATAGGAGAGACCTACTGCATCGGTGGAGAGGAAAAAAAGAACATTGAAATCGTCGAAGAGATTCTTGCGATTCTAAAAAAGCCGACCACTCTCATCTCCCATGTAAAAGACCGCCTGGGGCATGATCGGCGTTATGCTCTCGACTCGTCAAAGATTAGGCGGGAACTTGACTGGGCTCCCCGCGAGACCATTTCCGGGGGATTGAAGAAGACGGTTGATTGGTATATCAATAATCAGGACTGGTTGAATAACGTGCGGACGGAGGAGTATCGTGCGTACTATGAAAAGCAGTATCACAGAGGATAACAATCACGGTACATGCTGAAAGGAGTCATCCTTGCTGGCGGCAAGGGAGGCCGCTTGTCACCCGTAACGAAGGTGACCAACAAGCACCTCTTGGCGGTCTATTCAAAGCCGATGATTTATTATCCGCTCGAGATGCTGGTGGGGGCGGGCATTAAGAACATCCTCGTCGTTACCGGTCCGGAGTATTCTGGGCATTTTCTGAACCTTCTAGGCTCGGGAAGACGTTTTGGCGCGAGGCTGTCATACGAGGTGCAGGAGGAAGCGGGCGGTATCGCGCAGGCACTGTCACTTGCAGAAGATTTTGCAGATGGAAGGAAAATCGTCACTATGCTTGGAGACAATATCTTTCAGAATTCCATACGGAGTGCGGTGCAAAGGTTCATGAAGCAGAGGAAAGGTGCCAAGATTTTTCTGAAGGAGGTTCCCGATGCTAACCGCTTTGGGGTCGCGGAAGTGAAGAACGGCCGGATTGTGGGTATTGAAGAAAAACCGAAGCGACCAAAGACAAACTACGCGGTAACGGGCCTTTACATGTACGATTCGCAGGTTTTCGATATCATCCGAACGTTAAAACCATCTGCTCGCGGGGAACTGGAAATTACTGATGTGAACAATGCTTACATTCGGAAGCGGCAGATGACGTATGAAATTATCAAAGGGGAGTGGACCGACGCGGGAACGTTCGAGGCGCTTCTCCGGGCATCGAACCTGGTCGCATCTAACTATACATAGTTTATGATTCCTCAGCGGATAGGACGCGTGCTGCTGAACGAATTCGGCTCAATTCACAGTTTTCTTCATCGGCGTATTTTGGCGAATCCAAAACTGGAAAAGTCAGTTGTCAACGAATTTCATACGTTGTATTACGACTCCTACGTTTGGAATGAAACGTATTGGATGGGCATTCCCATCATGAAGTGTCCGATGGATCTTATGGTATATCAGGAAGTTATCTTTGAAACAAAACCGGATGTAATCATTGAAACGGGAACGGCGTATGGCGGGTCGGCTTTGTATCTTTCGCACCTTTGTGACGCACTGGGGAATGGACGTGTCGTCAGCATTGATTTGACTCATCAAACTAATCTCCCTAAGCACCCGCGTATCGGGTATTTAAAGGGTTCATCGGTAGCCGATACAACGCTTGCCGCACTGCGGGATCGGATAAAGCCTGGCGATAAAGTAATGGCAATTCTTGACTCCGACCACGCCATGCAACATGTGCTTGCCGAGTTGAGAGCATACGCCTCGTTGGTAAGTCCGGGGAACTATATGATTGCGGAAGACACCAACGTGAATGACCATCCGGTGTATTCTGCCTTTGGCGCGGGGCCGTTCGAGGCGGTGGAATCGTTTCTCAAGGAAAACTCGGATTTCACTATCGACCGCACCCGGGAGAAGTTCTTCATGACGTTTAATCCCTCCGGTTTTTTGAAACGCATCCGTTAGTGACGGTATGTCAGTTGGTCTCCACTGGATGTTCAGGGATCGATGGGATGTTTGGATATTTACACTTTCCCTTCTTCTGCGTCTTGGGGTGCTTGGTGTTCTCATTATGGCATTCGGGGTGGATGCCCCTCTGATGCTCGGCGATTCCCACCAGTACCTCCGTCTTGCGGAAGGAATGTTTAGCGGGACGTTTGCCGACCCCGACTTTCCCGACCTTATTGAGGGTACGCGGCCGCCGGGGTATCCGGGGTATCTTTGGCTCTTTTTGATATCAGGAGTCCCGCTTTGGGCGGCATCTATTTTGCAAATAACGATTGTCTCTTTCATTCCGCTTCTTGCCATGCGACTTGCTCATGAGTTCGGACTGCCTCGGACCGTAGAACGGCTCGCGGGAGTGATTACCGCAATCGAGCCGTTGGGAATTTTATACAGTGTTACCCTGCTCTCTGACGCCTTTGGCGCGCTCTTTTTTCTCCTGGGCGCTTATGTTCTTCTTCGATTCTGGAACGTGAGAAGATTTCACTATGTTGTAATCTCCGCAATAGTGCTCGGCGGAGTAAACTATATTCGCCCCATCGGGCTCGTATTCTTTATCTGGATACCGCTCGTAATGCTCTTCGCGGGTTGGTTCACGGAACGGGCACGCTGGCGGGAGCATCTGAAAGGTGCTGCCGCCTTCGGTGCCGTGTTCTTTCTTGTCCTCGTGCCGTGGATGACAAGAAATTATTATCACTTCGGCGCATTCCAATTTTTGTCGGCAGCCGAACGGCATCTCTATGACTACTCCGCAGTGGCAGTGCGTGCCGCGGCGGAAGGCACAACCTATGAGGAGATGCGTCAGCGGATGCGAAGGGAGATACTCCCATATCTTCCGGAACCTCGCGATATTCGCCAGTTTGCCAATCGGGAAGTTTTGCGTAATCGGGCAGTTGAAATTATCAAGGAGCATCCGCGGGAATACACCAAACTCTATATTTTTTCGCTGCAGACATTCCTGGTTTCGGGAAACTATCACTACCTCCTCGCGTTCTATGGTTTGATTGACCGCCCGGAAGGCGGCAACAAATCATTCACCGTGCTTTTTGCAGGCAAGAACTTTCACGAGTCATGGGAGGCGGTAAAGATGTTTTTGCAAGAACCATACGGGCTTATTGCGCTTGGTGGACGGGTGTTCTGGGGCATTCTCTTTTTGCTTTCTCTGGTTGGCGTATGGCTCATGTGGCGATACGTGCCGGAGGCGCGGTTTGGCGTCACTTTGTATGTCTCTTTTCTTCTGTATCTTGCTACAGTGACTTTGCATCTTGTCACGGGGATTGAAGCGCGGCATCGCTTATTCCTTAATCCGTTCTACTTTATCTTTGCGTCTGTTGGTGCTCTCTTTGCTTGGGAAAAGTTAAGGTGGTGGTTCGTAAGAGTGTTTTCACGTCTTGTCCGAGGTGCACGGTAGGCGGCTCTTTAAACGTAAAGTCGCAGTTTGTGCATCTATTTCGCGATCGTAAAATAGGTGCAGAGAGAGGTGAAGTTGAGTCAGGTTTTTGTAAAAAAGATTTTGCGCTTTTTGTAACGTATTAGAAATCAGCTGATCGAATCTGCAAAGGTGAGTAGGCGGGGCGACCCTAGAGGGTCGCCCCGCCGTCAGTAGAGATCGTCCCTCGGCCTAGCCGAGAAGGGTGAGGATCGCCTCGGCCGCGCGTGCCGGGTCGAGCGGCTTGTCGCGGAGGAGCGAGAGCCGCGCCATCCGCCGATGCGCATCGTCCTGCTTCACGAAGCGCATGAGGTTCACTGGGGCTGCGACTTCGGTTGCTGCTCCAGTCCGAACCAAGATGTTCTGTTCCGCGCCGGTATCATCCACGTGCCACGGGCGGATCTTCTCGCTCGTGACGAGCATCGGTACCTTGCCGGCGTTCGCGGCTGTCAGCGGGGTCGAGCCGCCGGGCGCAATGGTGATGTCGGCGAGCGTCACGAGCCCATCGGTGGAGAGCCCCTCGTATTCGGGAGTGTAGGGGACCATGGTGACGTTCCTCTCGGGGCACTCCTCGAGGATGGAGTTGACCACATGCTGCCACTCGGCATTCGTGCCGCGCGGCCGGAAGATGACGCCGATTTTCACGTCCTTCTCTTGAACGGTCTTCAGGACCGAGAGCATCCCGTAACGGAAGGCGTCGGTGGAGGGCGGAACCATCTTGACGCCCGCGAGGACTACCGTGAGGTCGCATCCCGCGAGCTCCTTCGCAAAGATCGCCCGCTCCCTCTCGCCGGCCTTGACGGCCTGCGACATGGAGCCGATGTCGACGACCGATACCGACTGCCATGCTTGATCCAGCTGGACCCCCCGCATAGCAAGCTCACCACAGCAGAGGGCCAGATCGGGGAGCGCCAAGAGCGAGCTGGGAGTGTCCATCGGCGCCCGGAGCCGCGCGGGGGCATCCGCGAGGACCACGATGACCGCGA
>CAZOFN010000012.1:0-16054 GCA_964579195.1 uncultured Candidatus Saccharibacteria bacterium
CTATTACCGCTTCGATGACGGGGTTGGGCGCCCCCGCCTCTGCCATGCGCCAAAGTCCAAGACTCGCGACAAAAAACAAAAATCCCAAAAGGAGCACGGAGCGCCGAAGAAATGCACCAACGGTGATCAAAGAAACACCGAGAGCGCCGATACCAACTGCAATAAGGGGAGAAACGGGAAGGAATGAGTGAACGAAAACGCCGAAAAGAAACGAGAGAAAGACGAAAAATCCGGCAATTGAGCGCGGTATCATAGCCTATGAGATAATCATCTCCTCAAGTTTTTTAGGAAATTGAGTCAGGTTCCGAAAACCGTTATCCGCCACAACGCCAATATCTTCAATCCGAATGCCCCCGACTGGTATCGTCTCCGTCCCAATTGAGTAGTAAAGACCAGGTTCAACAGTCACCACATGCCCTGCCTCAAGAATCGAATCTCTGCCTCCCAACTGAGGCTCTTCATGAATATCTATCCCCACGCCATGTCCCAGTGAGTGAATAAAGCCGCCAACGGGTCGCCTATTCGTATTTGTCGGGTACCCCAGGTGCTCAAAATGCCTGTGCACCCATTCATGAATCTCGTGTCCATTTACCCCTGCCTTTATTTTTGCGATTGCCCCTTCCTGCGCTGAAAGCACTGTCTCGTACATTCGCTTCATCGGCTCTATCGGCTCACCCTTAAAACCGGTTCTCGTCTGGTCAGAAAAGTAGAGTGTCGTAAGCGATCGCGGAAAGACATCCATGACGATAGGCTCGCAAGGACGCAGTAGTCCCGACCTGATAGCGTGCGGGTCGGCAGCCTCCGCGCCGCAGGCGACAATGCTCTCGATACCTATATAGCCGAGAATATAGAGCGTATCATCAATGATTTTTCGAAGATGATAAGAGGCAATGGGAGCATCGCCGAACTCTGCGTGAAATAACAAGTTGCCTTTTATTTGGCATTCTCTTAAAAAGAGTATCCCCTCGTGAACCGCTTTTTCTACGGCGCGCTGTGCTTTCTCGATTTCCGCAATCTCCAGCACCGTCTTTACGGCGCGCTCGGGATAAAAAGGTGGGGGGCGTACCTCAACCGCGAAGTGTTCGCCGAGCACTTTTCCGAGCCCGTATCGAACGGTATGCGAAACCGTAACGTCTGTGACACTGTGCTCCTTTAAAAAGAGAACTGATATCGGAAGATTCTTTTCTTTCGATTCGGAGATGTATTTCTCGAGCGGCACAACCTCATCAACCTTCGCCTCTTTGGCCGCCCGCTCAATCTCAAGCGAAGAAGCGAGTAAATACTTCTTTCCGTCAATTTCAGCGAAAAATATCGGATCGGGAACTGAGTAGCCGCCCGTTCGCCATCGAAGATCAGGTGAAAATTCAGGCATCCCGAATGCCGTCGCCCCGTAAAGGATAAGAGCCTTTTTCATAAATAAAGAAAGAAATACGCAACGTGCTACCTTGTAGAGATCTCAAGTGGGCTTTTGCCATTTCTGAACATCCCTCGATTTAGCTCGGGACGAGTATTGCAACTCTGTCCTGAGTGATTCTAGGGAAGTCCGAAGTCTCTCTGACTCGTGGTGAGCAGTGTCGAACCATCGGGGACGGTGGGGACGCCCGCAGAGAGGAACTGGCAAAAGCAAACAGCATTCAGTACTCGATCCCGCGCTTCGCCTTCACGCCCTCGTTAAAAATGTGTTTTACTTCGCGCATTTCGGTTACAATATCGGCGCGTTCAATGAACTCAAGCGGTGCATCGCGGCCAGTCAGTACAAGAGCATGTAGCTTACAGGTTGTAGGTTGTAACAGTGACAGTACATCTCCAACGGATATCAACTCGAGTGAGACGGCATTATTGACCTCATCAAGAATAACAATGTCCCAGTTGCCGGAGTGAATTTCACGCCTTGCTTCCTCAAGCGCCCCACGCGCGGCGTCCTCGTGGTCCTTTCGCGGCAGCGAGTCACCGAGAATTCCCACAAATCCTTTACCGCGCTTTCGTAACTCGAACTTAGGAGAGAGCAGTTTTGCCGCATCATCCTCTCCCGACTTCCACGGCCCCTTGATGAACTGAATCATCAAAACTCGTTTCCCTTCGCCTACCGCACGGAGCGCCTGACCGAGTGCTGCGGTGGTTTTTCCTTTTCCATTCCCGGTATGGACGATAAGCATATCGGCATTGTAACGCAGGCGTGTTATAAACTAAAAGACCCGACGGCGTGATGCCATCAGGTCCCTCCCAAGCGCACGTTTTAGATCAGAGCGCGGAGCGCTACCTTGAGCAAGCTTTAAGCGAGCCCCCTATGATTTTCTGCATCGGGCGGGGAACCCGCTACTGGCACCCGCCGTTAGCCGCACCACACTGGAGGCATGTCTTGCAGGAGCCCGTTTGAATCATCATGCCGCCGCAAAGTCGGCAAACGCTATCCGCGAAGACAAATTTCTGCTTTCCGCTCTCAGCTTTCAAAACCGGTTCTTCTACCGCTGATGCAATCCCCTCCCGCGGTGCATCGAGGAGTTCATGCCCATCTCCGGCATCCATGCCAAGGTCAAACAAATCCTCCTTCGTCAAAAAGCGGCGCGCAAGATATCGGAAAATATAATCGGTAATTGAGAGTGCTACTGGAATATCGGGATTCTCCGTAACCCCAGATGGTTCGTACCGGCCATAGATGTACTTTGAAGCGAGTTCCTGCAGGGGAACGCCATACTGAAGTGCTATGGAGACGCTAATCGCGAAGACGTCGAGAAGCCCAGCGAGCGTCGAACCCTGCTTCGCCATGCGGATGAAAATCTCGGCGAGATTCCCATCCTCATAAATCGAGTAGGTAAGATACCCATCGTGTCCTGCGATGGAAAATCGGTGCGTTTCAGAACTCCTTGTCCGTGGGAGACGACGGCGTGCCGGGTGCAACTTTAATGTAGCTTGTTCGCTCTTTCCCCCTTTCCCGGAAGAAGTGACGTGAGGCTGAGCCTGCTTACAGCCGTCACGATAGACAGCGAATGCCTTAATACCCATGCGCCACGCCAGCACATAGGACTCCATGATTTCTTCCGGTGTGGTATCGTGCGGCATATTGAATGTCTTTGAAATTGCCCCAGAGATGAACGCCTGCGCTGCTGCTACAATTCGCACATGTCCCTTCCAGTCGATGGAGCGAACACCGTTCGTCGGCGCCACCGCCGCATCGAACACGGCAAGATGTTCGTCCTTGAGATGCGGTGCGGCTTCTATCGTCCCTTTTGACTCCACGTACTGCACAATGTCCCCGATCTCCCCGGTGTCGTATCCCAGGGTCGCAAGGGCCCGTGGAATCGTCCGATTTACAATCGTCATGAATCCCCCGCCAACGAGTTGCTTGTACACCACATGCGAAAACACGGGCTCAATGCCTGTCGTGTCGCAATCCATCATCAATGCAATAGTCCCCGTAGGGGCCAGCACCGTTGCCTGAGAATTCCGCACGCCAAACTTCTGTCCCAGCTTCACGGCGTCATTCCAGGACTGTTCGGCTTCGGAAAACAGTCTCCCGTCCGGCAGGAACTCCTTTTTTATTTCAAAGAGTTTCGCCCGATGTTTTTCAAGGACGCGAAGCATTGGATCGCGATTTACTTCAAAGCCGGTAAATGGGCCAACTCGCGAGGCGAGTACTGCTGACTGGCGGTAAGCCTCTCCTGTCATGATGGCCGTGAGAGCACCCGTAAGCGCCACTGCCTCGTCCGAGTCGTACGGCATGCCAAGCGACATCATAACAGCACCGATGTTTGCATAGCCGAGGCCGAGCTGCCGGAAGTCATGAGTGTTCCTTTCAATAGCCTCTGTAGGATATGACGAGCCGTCCACCAGCATCTCCTGAGCGGAAATCATGATGCGAATCGCGTGCTTATAAGCAGCAATGTCAAAGGTATTGTCCTCCGAGAGGAATTTCATGAGGTTAATAGAGGCGAGGTTGCAGGCTGAATTGTCTATATGGTTGTACTCAGCGCAGGGGTTCGTAGCGTTAATACGGGCCGTGTTCGCCGCCGTGTTCCAGTCATTTACGACCGTATCAAACTGAATGCCGGGATCGCCGCACTCCCAAGCAGCTTCGGCAACCATATGCATGAGTTCGCGTGCCCGATACGTCTCCGCCAGTTCCCCCGTAGTGACAAGCCGCGTTTTCCACTCTCCATCCATCTCAACGGCACGCATGAATTCATCCGTCACCCGGACCGAATTGTTGGCGTTCTGGTATTGAATCGAGTTCCAGGCATCGTTATTCAAGTCCGCCATGTTGAAACCTGCGGACATGAGCGCCCGTACTTTCTTCTCCTCTTCGGCCTTCGCCCGAATAAACTCGACTATGTCCGGATGGTCAATGTTCAAAACCACCATCTTGGCGGCTCTTCGAGTTGTCCCGCCCGATTTAATCATCCCGGCAACCGAGTCAGCCCCGCGCATGAATGCAACAGGACCCGATGACCTTCCACCACCCGAGAGCGCTTCCTTCGAGGAACGCAACGCGGACAAGTTGATACCGGCGCCAGAACCCTTTTTAAAAATTTTCCCCTCCGTATGAACCCAGTCGAGAATCGATTCCATGCTGTCATCAACTTTCAAAATAAAACACGCAGAACACTGTGGCCGCTCGGTCGTTCCAACGTTAAACCACACAGGACTGTTGAAAGCGGCTTTTTGATGGAGGAGGATGTGCGTCAGTTCTTCTTCAAAAACTTTTGCCTCTTCTTCGGATTTCAAGTGCCCGAACCGAAGACCCCAGGAAGCAATCGTCTTCGCGACGCGGTCAATCATCTGTTTCAAGGATGACTCGCGTTCAAGAGTGCCCGCCTTTCCGCGAAAGTACTTGGTAACCGCAATCTGCACTGCGTTATCCGACCAAAAGTCGGGAAATTCTACGGCAAGCTCCACGGGAGTGCCATCCGCCTTCTTCATGGTGATTGATTTTGTGGTCCAGGTTATAGCATCGTACGGGTGAACACCTTCTTTCGTGAATACCCGAGAAAGTTGGAGCGATGGAGCGTTCACTGAACCGATTTCGGATTTCCGTACTTTTATCTGAGGCATACGAAAGGGGAAATTTATCGAATATTTTCTGGGAAAAAGAAAGGGGGAAGAGAATATCGACGCCGTACGCAAAAAACCAAAAACTATCGTTTATCAGCTGCCGCCAGAGACACTATTTTTCGTAAAGTACATACATAATACCCCCGAGGTCGCCGTAGTAAACGTGTGGATAACTTACGTTAAAAAGGACCATATTCCGGCAGAAAACAAAGGGCGCCCCAACGATATACTGGAGCACCCTTCTCCCTCTCCCCACCGCCCGTTCAGCCTCAGTGCGGCGCAATTTCTACTTATTCTTTCTCCGTAAAAAGGCGGGGACAGCGTCCCACTCATCACGCTTTTCCTCGGTCTCCCCCCTTGCTTCGCGTTTTGAGAAGTCCTCGGTAAACACCGGCATCCGCTTCAATTCGGTACGCTCCTCACGTCCCCGGATTTCGCTGGGAAAGCCGGTCGCAATTACCGTCACCTTAACCTCGCCCTTCTTCAGACGCTCATCATGCACCGCCCCAAATATGATTTTGGCTTCTTTATCGACATTTTCCGTAATGACTTTCGCTGATTCATTGATTTCCCACATCGTCAAATCCTGATTGCCACAAATGTTAAAGAGTATCCCACGTGCTCCATCAATCGCCAGATCGAGAAGCGGCGAATTTATCGCAGCACGCGCTGCCTCCACTGCCCTCTCCTCGCCTGATGCCATGCCAACACCCATGAGGGCGGAACCGGCATCCTGCAAAATTGCGCGAACGTCGGCAAAGTCAACATTTACAATACCCGGCAGGGTGATCAAATCAGAAATTCCCTGAACCGCCTGGCGCAACACATCGTCACACATCTCGAATGCCGATGGCAGCGGCATGTCGCGGGTAATAATTTTCAAAAGATTGTCGTTGGCAATTTTAATCAGGGCATCCACCCGCTCCTTCAATTGATTAATCCCCTCCTCTGCGATGCGCATGCGCTGAGTCCCTTCAAAGGAGAACGGTGTCGTGACGACACCAATCGTGAGTGCCCCCGCATGTTTTGCAACTTCAGCCACCACGGGAGCAGCTCCCGTGCCGGTGCCCCCGCCAAATCCCGCAACGACAACAACCATGTCGGCACCCTTCAAAGCTTCATGAATTTCATCCCGGTTTTCTTCCGCCGCCTGCCTTCCCACCGTGGGATCCATGCCCGCACCGAGCCCGCGTGTCAAATTTTTCCCGACATGAATCTTCTTACTCGCCTTGGTATGATGCAAATCCTGCGCGTCGGTGTTAATCACAATAAACTCCACACCGTGAATCTTATGCTCCACCATGCGAGTGACTGCGTTTCCGCCGCCGCCGCCGCACCCAACCACCTTGATGCGCGCACCTGTCTCAATATCGGGTTTTTGCTGTGGCATACCCGCCTAAGTTTTTGTGAGTGGATAATCCTTAAATCCGACTTTTTGGGCTGAATTCGCTTCTCTATCTCCTGCTTGCTCCCCATGCCCACCTAAAAATTGAGGCGGGGCTCCCTCAAATATCCCGCGAGGCCCTGCGGCAACGTCCCGCAAGCACCCAAAAGTTACCCTACGTTAGCACACTCTGCTTTGATTTGGCAACGCCCTTGTGTATGAGCGGTGAATAGAGCCTCGACGTCGAGTGAGTGAGGCTAAATCGGGCAGAAGCTCGGTCGCCCAACCATCTGGTGAAACCAGGTGGTCTAGGGGAAAATGAGGCTATAAAGCTTCTTTAACCACATCGGCATCCGGGACTCCCGAACTTCCGCGAGAATGGTGATTTCCCCCTCGTTGCGAAGCCTCCCCCACTGAAGAAGCCCCACCACCGTTGCAAGCGCCTGGCGATCGCGCTCATGGACAAACTCACCGAAGAGAGACAAGTCGCCGGGCTCCGCGGGAAGATGCAGTTCACGCTTGGCGACGAGCACCACGCCCGGGATGCGAGCTCCCCCGCCCACCAATACCGCTCCCGCGGGGAGAAGTGCGGTCCGGTTTATTTTTTTCAGTTCCTTATTCATAAGTTCGAAAATATCCGAGAACCGGGCTTCAATGATTTCCGCGATCTCCTTTCGCGGCACCAGTGTTTCCTCTCCTTCCATAAATTCAGAGAGTCGGATGGTTTCCTTTTTTGAAATTTGCTCAGGCAGCGCATGCCCATATCGCAGCTTAATTTCCTCGGCAACGTCCACGGAAGTGCGCAGCACGATGGCGATGTCGTTCGTAATATGCGACGCGCCGTAGGGGAACCCGCCAGCGTGAATCAGGCGCCCTTCCTCGAAAACGGCGAAATTCGTCGTCCCACCTCCGATATCAACTAAAATCACGCCAAGTTCCTTTTGACGCTTTGAGAGCACCACCTCTGATGCTGCAAGCGGTGAGAAAACAAATTCCGCGATTTTGCAGCCTGCGGCTTCAATACACTTGGTGAGATTTTTCAGCGAAGAAACAGATGTATCAACAATCAGAGCATCAACCTCCAACCTCACGCCGTTCATCCCCAGCGGGTCCTTGATCCCGCCCTCGTTATCAACGCGGAACTCGCGCGGGATAATATGGAGAATTTCGCGGTTCGGGTTCTTCGGAATAAAGCTCTCCGCCGCGGTGAGCACGCGCCTGACGTCTTCTTCAGAAATTTCTCCGTCGGCGCGCGAGACGGCAATGACGCCGCGGGACGCCGCAATGGAAATGTGCGGGCCGCCAACTGCGACGTACACAGCCTTCGGCAGAACTCCCGCCTCCGTGGAGGCGTCCTCGAGCGCGCGGCGAATCGAACGAGTCGCCTCATCCAAATCAATGACGACTCCGCGCCGTATTCCGGAAGCCGGAGCGACACCCACACCCAACGCTCGCGGCTCTCCACGCGAAGGAAACTCCGCAATCATGGCATGCACCATGGCACTTCCAACATCCAATCCTAAAACCGCATTACGAGCCATACCGGGGTAATAGACTTACTGTGCGTTTATATATAGAAGGGGATTTCTACCGCCGGGTGTGGCATTCTGCATAAATCCCGCACATCGGGACGAGACTAATGCGCTTTTTGTTTTGGCAAGAGTATGGAAAGATTCTCAAGAATGCGCTCTTCCAGGCGTTCCATTCGCCTCCGCTCGCCAGCACCCCGCTCATGGTCAAACCCTACACCATGGAGAATACCATGCGTTATTGTCCAGAAGAACTGTGCATAAAATGACTTTTCGGACTTTGCAGCACCCTGGAGAACCGCCCGTGGGCAAATGACAATATCGCCGAGGTCAATGGACGGACTTTGCACCTTTTTTACTGCATTCCAATTGTCAAAGACGGGAAATGTAAGTACGTCGGGAGTATATCTTCGCTTGCGAAAACGCCGGTTGAGAGATCTGCTCTCAGCTGGAGAGACCAAGATGATACCCACCGCCAGTTCATAAAAGGAGGAGAGTGCGGCGAACTCCCTCGTTTTTACGAGCGTTTTCAGAATGTGCTCACAAAACACCCGCGCGAGGCGAGCCTCGCGCGGGTGTTTTTTCGTCCTGTCGACAACGCGTACGGAGAACTTTGGCATTCTACTTCTACTGCGCACCAAGAAGATTTTTTACCACACGAGACATCCGTTCGCCAGAAACACCGGGAAGTCTTTTCATGACGGCTCCCATAACCTTCCCGAACTGCTTCGGGTCATTGCCCACTTCCGCCATCACTTCTCGAACAGCGTCTTCTATCGTCGCGTCATCCGGTTCTGCCGGAAGATACGCCTCCAAAATTTTTGCTTCGTCGAGCTCCTTTCGAGCAAGTTCCGGACGACTGCCTTTGTCAAATTCACCAGCCGCCTCTCTCCTTCGTTTTGCCTCGGAACGAATAGTGCCCACCACTTCCTCATCGGTTAGAGTTGCGTCCCCCGGAATACCACCAGCTTTCGCGAGCTTTGCCCGCTTCTCGAGTGACTTGTTGTGGAGAGCCGATTGCAGCATACGAAGCACAGAAACCGAAAGTGAGTCCCCACGTTTTAAGGCTGCTTTGAGGTCGTTCTGTAGTTCGAACAAAAGCATGCTTAACGTTTGGGTTTTCGCGTTTCCTCTTTCAATTTCCCAAGTTTTTCAAGCCGTGTGTGTTCTTTTCTCAATTCAATGCGACGAAGAGCACTTTCCCGTTTCTCACGCCGGGAAGCGGGCCTTACGTAAAAACGGGTCTTGCGTGCCTCCTTTAAGACACCGGAAAGCTGCACGCGGCGCGTAAAGCGGCGAAGCATGGCTCCAAATGTTTCTTTGTCTTTTCGCCTGACTTCCACCATAAATAGAATGTCTCAAATGTTCCAAATGCTCCAAAGGTATCAAATGTTTGTCTTTTGGTACTTTTGGTGCCTTTGGAGCATATTTATATATCTTCGGAAATCGCATTACTCCACCCGCCGAGTATATGGAGATGGAGGTGATCAACAAGTTGGCCGCCGTCCCGACCTACATTAAAGAGAAGTTTGTATCCCGTCAAGCCTTTTTCCTTTGCAACGCGCTTTGCCGCAAAAATCATATGTGCCACCATTGCATCGTGTCCGGCCTCTTCAAGATGCGCAATTGACTCAACATGCTCTTTGGGAATCACCAAAAGATGTACCGGCGCTTTTGGATGAATGTCCTTGAACACGCGGACTATCTCATCCTCATGAACAGTATCAGATGAGATTTCTCCTCTTCCGATTTTGCAAAAAATACAATCCATAAAGTAACAAAAGTTCCAAATGTTTCAAATGCTCCAAAGATACGGCAATAGAAGATCTGGTGAGGCGACGGCGACCGCCGTCGCCTCACCAGTCTGTGGCGGGTACATCCCGGGGGAGTGTGAGTGCCGGTAACCCGAGTTCCTTTCGGAGGAGCTCAAGTTGAACCTGGGCGGTACACATCTCAATGAACTTGTCGCGCTCGAGGAGTGGAAGATCGACGAGCTTCTTTACAAACTGTACCATTGCGGGAATCCGGCAATTCGGAGGAAGAAGCTCCATGATCGCCGCGTCCGCATCCACCAACTCAAGAGAAACCAGCAGCTCAGCGGCCTCCGGGCTCTGAGCCTTGAAAACCTGCCTTCGAAGCGCTCGGTCGTCGAGACCAAGTACGATCGCGATGGCCTTTGCTATTCCGAGGCTCGGCAGCCTCACGCCAGTCTCGATCTGACTTACATAGACCGGTGAGACACCTGCCTCTCTCGCGAGCCACATCTGACTACGCTTCATCTTCTTCCTGGCAGCTCTGACATACGCGCCGATTTCTCTTTGAGCCTTCTCCCGATCACGCCGTCGCTCATCGTCTCTGCCAAAGGACATACCGCACCTCCCCTCTCCGATTCCTTACTAAAAACGTATACCAAGAACTCATTACTTCTTCAACTTGCGCTTCAAAAGCTCAATCAGCTTCTCTTGAGGTATAATCTCCTGCATACCTGAATCCATATCCCGCACCATGATCGTCCCATCCACGGCTTCTTTTTGCCCGATGATCAATCCGATTTCAGCCGAGATTTTCGTGGAAATATGGAGCTGCGACTTGATGCTGTCCTTCCCCAGCGACTCATGCACGAGAATACCGGCCTTTCGCAATTCCTCAAGGAGCGCCAAACTCTTCCGCTTCGCAAGCTCCCCCAGCTGAATAAGGATGACGCGCGGCCGGTATGAGGGCGGGATGCGGATACCACGCTCCCGCATCACCTGCATGATGCGCTGGATCCCAAGACTCCCCCCAACTGCTGGCGTGGGGCGCCCGCCGAGAGACTCTACCAGCGTGTCGTATCGTCCCCCGGCGCCGATAGCGAGTACTTCAGAGTCACGGCGCGGCTCGGCCACGTTGGGATCCTCCGCTACAAAAATTTCAAATACGGTGCGCGTGTAATAGTCAACACCTTTTACGAGATACGGGTTGAGAATGTAGGGAATCTTCGACTCATCGAGGAACTCCAATACTTGACGGAAATGCATCCGGCATTTTTCACACAGGTGATCAATGAGACTCGGCGCCTGTTCTTTCAGTGTGGCGCACTTTTCATCGCGGCATTCAAGGACTTTGAGAGGATTGTCCTTCAGACGGAATCGGCAGGAGCGGCAGACCCGGGCAAGCTTTGAACGGTAATAGTTGCCGATTTGCCCTTTCAGCTGACTGCGGCACTCCTTGCAGCCGACACTGTTAATGTGCACGAAAATATCCCTGACGCCGATCTCTGCGAGCGTCACAAAAAGCACCTGCATGATGGCGGCATCCCCCACGGGGGAGTCGTCCCCAAACATCTCAATCCCCCACTGATGAAATTCCCGGTACCAGCCTCGCGAAAGCGGGTCCTGCCTGAACATTGCCCCGAGGTACGTCAGCTTCACGGGCTGCGGTAGTGAGGCGAAGTCATTTTGAATGTATGAGCGTGCCGCGGAAATTCTCCCATCTGGCCGGAGCGAAAGTCCGTCTCCTTCACGGGTTTTCAGAATGTACAGTCGCTTTTTGGCAAGCTCGCTGCCTTTCCCCAGACCGGCAAGAAAGAGATTTGAGTCTTCCACGTGTGGAAGCTCAATACGCTCAAAGCCGTAAAACTCAGCAATCGAATATGCGACATTCATGATGCGATCCCAAAGTCGCACGTCGTCCCCGTACAAGTCGCGCGTGCCGCGGAGTGCGTAAAACGTCCTCGGTTTTTTAAAAACTCCACTCATGGGTTCTCTGTGGGCGCCTCAAAGGGTACAAATCCGGCGGCAGCGATAGGCCACGCGCGAAACGCCACGCGTCCCGTAATGTTCTCCTTTGGGAGAACCCCCCACCGTCGCGAATCCAGACTGAAAGCCCGATTATCGCCCATGACGAAATACTCATCGGGCTTCATCATCCAGGAGCGCTCGCCCGATGTCACCACACCTTCTGGAAGGTACGGCTCATGCAAAACTTCCGGCTCGCTTTCCGGGGAGTCCGCCACCATGACTTTGCCGCCTGAGATGGTCACCGTCTCCCCCGGCAGGCCGATAACTCGTTTTATAAAATAGTCCGACGGATCAAGCGGAAAGCGAAAGACCACCACTTCTCCTCGGGCCGGTTCACGAAAAAGGTACGATACCTCATCGACAATCAGGTAATTATACTCGTGGAATGTCGGCTCCATGGAGGCACCCTTCACGATAAAAGGCTGTGCAATGAAGTAACGAATGGGAATGACGATAAGAGCCGCAAAAAAAAGAATTTTCCCAAAATCCCAAACCTCCCGCACGGCGCGGCGGAAAAAACCTACCTTCGGGGGTTCACTCGCTACTTTCTTTTCGAGGTCAGACTCTCCCACAAAAGCGAAATACGCGATTACCTTGACCTGAAATTACAAGCGTTGGCTGATTTAGAGCAGAACTCCACCCATTATACCGGTAAATCGGCAAATTTCAAGGCCTTTCGCCCCGTAAGCGGGGTATCACACGGATCCACGAACGCATGCGAACTCACGAGTCACGAATACCGAACTCTCTAACTCGTGAATTTCTATAGATTCGTGCCGCATTCGTGTTATCTTGATACTATGATTTTCCTCATCGGACTCGGGAATCCCGGCAAGGAATTCGATGGTACTCGTCACAATATCGGAAGGGAGATTGTTGCGGCATTTGGGGAAAAACACGACTTCAACGACCCGACCGAACACAAAAAAATCAAAGCTCTCGTCTCGGAAAGCTCCATCGGGAAACAAAAGTATATCGTGGTACTCCCCCAAACATTCATGAATAAATCAGGCGAGGCGGCAAAGGCAGCGCGCCTTCTTTTCAAAGCGAAACCGGAGCAAACATTTGTCATACATGACGATGTTGATATTGTGCTCGGCAGTACAAAGCTCTCATTCGATCGAGATTCCGCGGGACATAAGGGCGTCGAGTCCGTCATGCGCGCCCTCGGCACGAAGAAATTCTGGCGTTTCCGCATCGGCGTTGGCGCAAACCTGCCAAAAGTCCCCTTAAAGCAAAAAAGAGACAAAAAGGGAAAGATAAAGCACACGCCGGCTGAAAATATCGTGTTAAAAAAGTTTACGCCCGCCGAGGCGGCAATCGCCAAAAAAGTAAAAGCGAAAACTGTGGCTGCCCTCGGGGAACTGGCCAAAGACCCGCCGGAGAAGATAATGAACCATTACAATAAATAGTTCTTAGTGCCTAGCGATTAGTTCCTGGCTAAGTGTATCCTTCACTGATCCACCTATGAAAGAAAGAGTAAAAATGACTCCTGCGGTTTACCTTATTCTTGAGAAAAATGGGGAAATTTTATTCGGTGAGCGACAAAATACAAATTACTTCAGCGAATACTTTTCTATTCCTGCTGGGCATCCAGAGGGGTCCGAATCTTTAACTGAAGGCCTTATTCGAGAAACAAAAGAGGAAATTGGTATCACCTTACGTGAAGTCGAGCTTATCCATACTATGTGGAGGGCTAGGCATGATGAAAGCGGAGAACGCTTGGACTTTTTCTTTCGGGCAAACCTATGGGAGGGAAAAATTCAGAATGTCGAACCCCATAAGTGCAAGCAACTCGCGTGGTTTTCTCTTCATGAATTACCGGAAAAGATAATGCCGCACGTAAAAACCGCGCTCGAGCATATACGCGAGGGAACGAGATACTCTGAATGTACCAGAGAGTATTACCGCAAACTTCAACCGAATTTCCCTGAATACATCAAGTCAGAAATGCTTTAAGCATGCATGGGGAATATGTGTATCAAAATCTATTCTCAAATTCTTGGTTCGACCATTCGACAAGCTCATGGTGCTGAGCAAAGTCGAAGCACGGGCTCACCACAGGATGGTGAGATATTGAGCGCTTCTTAGAACAACATTGGCAACGAGTTCCAAAGCTTGTCCCGCGCGAAGTCGAGGGATAAGAATTCACGACCAGATTTTACCGGGTAAGAAAACCCTCACGCCCGCCACTTCTTTGAGAGATCGCTGGTCTACGATCCCCCAGCGATAGTGGCAGGCGTGAGGGTTCTTTGTGATGCTTAGAGTAGCAAGCCGACAGGGCCTTTTGCAACCTTTTCTCCGAAGGAAATATATGGTTATATAGCTCCGTCCTGACTTCACAGAAGGATGGAAGAGAAGACGAGACCGAAAGAAGAGCGCTACGTGATAGCAGCCGTCACCCCCACTTTTTTGGAGCGGGGGGCTTTGTGGTTTCGAGAAAACGAGGAAAAAATTCGAAGGGCCGCAAAGACTCAGCCATGGTGGGAACGAAACATTCTCATCCTTGAGAAAGGGAAGAAGATAAAGCTCTCGGAGATTCTCCGCAGATTCGCTGAACTCAACTACCAGAAGGCGCACATAATTGTCTCCCCGGGTGAATTCAACCAACTCGGGGATACGGTTAGAATTTCGCCGATTAACCGCGCGGGCACGCTACGGATTGAGTTTTTGGGAAATACGATAGAAAAAATCTCTGAAGAGCCGATTCACGAGGCAGCGACAAAAATTAAACCAGTGCGAGCCGCTCCAAAGTTCCGCGAGGGCGAGTACGTTGTTCACATTGACCACGGCATTGGCATATATAAGGGTCGCGAAATGCGAGAAAGCGAAGAGTTCCATGTCGTCGAGTACGCTTCGCCCCGCCGAGGAGCCACGCCCGACCGCCTCTCCGTTCCCATTCCGCAGGAGAGGCGTCTTTCTCTTTATATCGGATTCGAGACACCCACGATTCATCGCCTCGGCGGACAGCTCTGGCCGAACACAAAGCGAAAGGTGAAAGAATCAGCTGAAGCCTTCGCCCGCGAGCTGCTCCAAATCTATGCCAAGCGCGAGGCCGTCACCCGCCTACCCTATCGAGGTTCAGCCTCGATAGAGCGAGCATTCGCTGATGCCTTTCCTTTTATAGAAACTCCTTCGCAAATGCGCACGGTCGAGGAAATTCTTGCCGACCTCGAGGCGGACCGCCCGATGGATCGAGTGCTTGCCGGCGACGTAGGATTTGGCAAAACCGAGGTCGCCATGCGAGCTGCGCTTCGGGTTGTTCTTTCCGGAAAACAAGTGGTACTTCTCTCCCCTACTACCATCCTTGCCGACCAGCATGAACGTACCTTCAAAAAGCGCTTTCAGGGCCTTCCCATTACCATTGCGGCACTCTCGCGCCTCACTCCGCGAGAGGCTGAAAAGCGAATCCTCGATGAGCTGAATACGGGACGCACTGACATCGTTATTGGCACGCATCGCCTGCTTTCTTCCGACATTCAAATCAAAAAACTTGGCCTCCTCATTATTGATGAAGAGCAGAAGTTCGGCGTCCGGCACAAAGAGCATTTTAAGAAGTTGCGTTCCGAACTTGATATCCTCTCTCTCTCGGCGACCCCCATTCCGCGAACGCTCTCGCTCACCATGGCAAAACTCCGCGGAATGTCACAGATTACCGATCCCCCGCTGGAGCGCGTTGCCGTAAAGAACTTTGTGTTGCCGTGGAGCGAAGAAACCGTAAAGGATGCTATTCTCGCAGAGCATGCGCGCGACGGGCAAGTGTATGTCTTGCACAACCGGGTCGCAACGATTGCCAAAGCCGCCGAGAACATGAAGCAATTAATTCCCAGCGCTTCCGTCGGGGTGATTCACGGCCGAATGGACGAACGCGCGTTATTGAAAGAACTCGCGAAGTTTCGCGAGAAAGAAACCGATATTTTGATTGCGACAACCATTATTGAAAACGGGCTCGATTTCTCGAATGTAAATACGCTGATTGTTGAGAACGCGACGCGCCTAGGACTCGCGCAGGCCTATCAGATCCGCGGCCGCATCGGCCGCGGTGACCGTCAGGCCTATGCCTACTTTCTGTATCCGGCACAACATCTAAGGCCCGAGGCCGAGGAACGACTGAAGACACTGGAGGCATTTGAGGCACTGGGGTCGGGATACGAAATTGCGCTCCGCGATTTAGAGATGCGTGGAGCCGGCGCTATTCTTGGCAAAGAGCAGTCGGGTGCGATTCAAAAGGGCGGATTAAATTTGTACTGCCAGTTGCTTGCGGAAGCGCTTGAGTCGCTCCGAATCGGTGTTTGACACGCATTCTCCTTTCC